>NZ_JBHWEB010000186.1:0-13155 GCF_042734395.1 Amycolatopsis sp. NPDC059657
CGCCGGCCACATTCCCCTGCCCGCACAACCACCACAAGATCAGCAACCACGAAAACGATCACCAGAAAACAACCGGTGGATCCAGGCTGAGCGACACATACGCCCCGTTCATTCCGTGCACCCCACCCCAAGAAAGCAGGCAAATGCGACATTGCGGGCGAGATTCGGCCGCTTGCGTCCTTTGCGGACGTTAAATGCTTGCGGTCGGGCCATCGACGACGGCCCGACCGACTCGGGTTTCACCTGCTCACGTGCCGATGGACAACGCAGGCCAAGCCTTAACTCCCCAGTATCGCGTTAGAACCGTCGGCAACACTCACGACCGTCGGTATGGTCGAGCGCATGGAGTTCCTGGCACCCGTGGCCACGTTTCTCAGTCTGCCCCTCTTTCTGGCGGCGTTCGCCTGGTACGCCGTGCGTGCCCGCCGCGCAGGCAGTGGGCAGTCGCTGATGGGGCCGTTCGAGGAGATCTGGGATCCGATCGCGCACAAGACGAACATCGAGATCCAGATCGAGGCCCAGCGGAGCCCGGAGACGCCCTCGCCAGGAGACCCACCTGCCGATCTGGGCATCAAACGGGCGTGATCGTCCACTTACGACCGGGGCAGCTACGCGGTTTTGACAATGGGTGGCATTATCGGCCCGGTGACCAGCGCCCCCGAGAGCCCGGCTCCCGCGAAGAAGCCGAAGTTCAGGATCTCCTCGATCGAGGTCCTATGCGCCATCCTGCTGATCGCGATCCTCGCCCAGACCCAGCTCCAAGGGGTACTCGACGTCCCCGCCCTGCGCACCGGCTCGACTGTGTTCGTCGCCGTCTGCGTCCAGGCGCTCCCGTTCCTGGTGCTCGGCGTGCTCATCAGCGGCGCGATCGCGGCCTTCGTGCCCGCCAGGGTGCTGGAGAAGGTCCTGCCGAAGAAGCAGGGCGCGGCGGTCGGCGTCGCTGGCCTGGCCGGAGTCGCGTTGCCCGGCTGCGAATGCGCGTCCGTGCCGGTCGCGCGCAGGCTGATGGGCCAGGGCGTGGCACCCGCGGCGGCGTTGACGTTCCTGCTGGCGGCGCCCGCGGTGAACCCGGTCGTCATGGTCGCCACCGCGGTCGCGTTCCCCGGCAAACCGGAGATGGTCGCCGCCCGTTTCGTCGGCTCCCTGTTCACGGCGATGGTCATGGGCTGGCTGTGGGCCCGCTGGGGCAAACTCGAGTGGATCACCGAGCGCGCGCTGCGCAGGCTGCCCGATGTCGAACCCGGCTCACGCTGGAAGACCTTCGTGGAGACCGCCCGCACCGATCTGGTCGAAGCAGGTGGTTTCCTCGTACTCGGCGCGCTCATTTCGTCGGCCATGGGCGTGCTCGTGCCGCACCAGTGGTTCGGCGTCCTCAGCGAGCAGATCGTCCTGGGCATCTTGGTGATGGCGGTCCTCGCGGTCGTGCTCGCGTTGTGCAGCGAGGCCGACGCGTTCGTCGCGGCCTCGTTCTCGGCGTTGCCGTTGCTGCCCAAGCTGGTGTTCTTGGTGGTCGGCCCGGCGGTCGACGTGAAGCTGTTCGCCTTGCAGGCCGGAACGTTCGGCAAGTCCTTCGCGTCCCGGTTCGCCCCGGTGACGTTCATCGTCGCGATCCTGTGCGCCATCGGAGCGGGAGTGGTGTTCCTGTGAAACGCGAAACCCAGAACATCCTGTTGATCCTGCTCGGCGGCGCGCTGCTCAAGATCGCCTTCAACGGCGACTACCTGCGCTACGTCAAGCCAGCCCAGCAACCCTGGATCATCGCGGGCGGCGGTGTCATGGTCGCATTGGGCCTGCTGGCGATCCTGCGTGACTTAAGGGAAAAGGTCTCCCAGCACGACGGCCACCACCATTCGGCCCGCTCGGCTTGGTTGCTGATGGTCCCGGTGTTGGCGGTCTTCTTGGTCGCCCCACCGGCTTTGGGCGCCGACTCGGTCACCCGCACCGAAGCCCGCGCGCCCCAGTCGGCCGCCACCCAGGACGCGGCCGCCTTCCCGCCTTTGCCAGCGGGCGATGTCGTCCCGCTGAGCATGTCGGCTTTCGTGAGCCGTGCGGGCTGGGACGGCAACGGGACCTTGAACGGCCGCACGATCTCGCTGTCGGGCTTCATCGTCCACTCGGCCGACGGAACGATGCTCGCCCGCATGGTGATCAGTTGCTGCGCGGCAGACGCGTACCCGGTGACCACCCGCCTGCTCGGCGACGTCTCCGGCTTCGCGAGCGACTCGTGGGTCGAGGTGACCGGCCAGGCTGTGCCCGGCACGGCCAAGAAGGACAACAGCTACACGCCGGACTTCACGGTCGCGACGATCCACCGCATCGACACCCCCAAAGACCCTTACGAGTACTAGGCGTCCCGCTGGATGGGGCATTCGAGTTCCGGAATGCGCCAATGGGGTGGTCTGGACCTGCTTGTGAGTAATTGCCGCTTTTTGCGCTGGACTGGCCGACTTGTCACCGGTTAGGTTTGAACCCGATCTTGAGGGGATCACGAATCGTCGGGGTGGGTGAACCTCTTTCAGTGAGGTTGTCGGTTCGGTGGGGGAGGGGTTTTTGTCATGCGCAAAACCATGTCGGCTATGGCTGTTTGCCTGGCGCTGATTGTCTCGTTTTCGATTCCAGGCCAGGCTTTCGCTCACTCCTATTCGGCGCAGGACAAAGCAGCGGCGGATCGTGCGCTGGTGAACTGGATCGCGATGAAGGATTCGCGGTCCGTTGTTCGCGCTGTGGCGTGGTCGGCGTTGCTCTCAGAGGATCAACCCGGCGCGGTGGAACGTTTTCTGACTTCTGAGTACGACTTTGCGAAAGGCTTGGCGGCGCAGTCGGCTCAGCAGAACCTCGACTTCGTCGAGCGCGTGCTGGCAACCTATCTCGCGGAGTTCGCGCCCACCGTGCACGCGGCGGCGCGGCGAGCGCTGAACGGTACCGATGGCGATCGTGAATTCTTTGTCGCTACTGGCTTCGCGGCGGCAGAGGCGCAGGACAGGACGGTTCGCGACACGGCAGGTGAACATGCTCGCGCGCTGGTCCAAGCAGACCGGGATTACGTGCGGGGCTTGGCGCAGAGCGACCCGGGAGCGACGGTTCGGAACGCGGCAAGTTGGGCGGTGCGGCCCGGTGCGACCGACACGGACATGGTCGAGTTCTTCGCATACGGATGGACTAGCGGAGCGAAGGTCGACATCGACGTTTACCACGCTCAGGCGTCGGATTCCGATGTGGCATGGCGCAGGTCGGTGAGCCGCCTCGCCGGCGAGGCTCGGGCAGCGGAGCAGGCCGCGCGGGAAGCGTCGGCGGAGTTCGCTGAAGCGGCACGGGCGGAGGCCGCCGCGGCGTGGCGCGAAGTGGGGGCCCGAACCGCGCCTGCGAGGTCGGCATGGGCGGAAGCCCAGGAAATCTCGGCGCGCCAAGCTGACAACTGGCAGGCAGTGGCCGAAAAGGCGGCGGCAGCGGCTGGGCCGAACTGGCAGGCGATCACCGGCCCGGCGCAGGTGACCAGGCAGGACTGGATGACCGAGCAGGAGTTCGCGGCGGAACAGACACGCCAATGGAACGAGCTGCTCGCGCAGGCCCGCGCCGGTGAACAGCGAATGAGTCGCTGACTTTCTACGTTTCTTCCGCACGTTCATTGGCGTGCGTGAATTCGGCGTGCTTGAAAGAGGGGTAGAAGCATGGGTATTTCAGGCATACGCAGAGCTTTCTTGGCGAGCTTGACGTTGGTGGTACTCGCTGCAGGAGTACAGCCGGTCGAAGCGGTCCCAACGAGGAACAGCAAACCTGCGCTCACGGCTGCACCGGCGTCGAATGATGAGCCGCGGCCGATTCCGCCTTCCCTGTACAAGGAGTGGGCGGGGTTGGACATCACCGGGGATCCTCGGCTGCGGAACCTCGTCGCCGACATCGCTGAACTGGACCCTGAGCCAGAGGTGCGTGACGCCGCACATGCCGCGCTCGCCGGCGATGACGCGGCCATCATGACCTTCCTCAGCGAAGGTGAAGACGTGGCACGGGCGGCCGCCAACGCCCGCAAGGCTGACACCGCACGACGCGACAAAACGGCTGTCGAGGCATTGACCGGCACCGGCGGGCCGATCTTCAACGCCGAGGTCACCAGGGTGCTCGCGGGCACCGATGGTGATCGCGCGGAGTTTCTGGCGTACGGCAAGGACGTCGCGAAGCTTCGTGATGAGCAGAACGTGCGTGCTGCCCGTGAGTTGGCGGACCAGCTGCGGTCGCGTGTCTCGATGTTGACGTCAGTTGGTGGCGTGGAGGTCCGCCGAGCCGCTCAGGTGGCGTTGGAGGCCGGCGATGCGGCGATCGCTGAGTTCCTGAGGTCTGGATACGCGGCGGCTGCGAAACTCGATGCCGCCGCGCGCGAGGCGTACATCAAAGAACTCGACGAGCGGAACAAGGCTGCGGACGCCTTGTCCGACCTGGCCAAGAAGGCGGCGCGGGCGTCGACTGCGCGGCGGAACCTGCTCGTCGCGCACGGCACTGCGGTGCGCGCGTTGCAGCGGGTGTCGAACGCCTTGATCAACACCGCGACCCAGGCACGTCAGGCTGAGCAGATCCTCGCGGCGAACGCGGCGGGAGGGCAGCATCCGCCGTCGGCGTTCGACGTGGTCAAGGCCGAGGCCGCTCGGCAGGTGGGCTATGCCGTCCAAGCAGCAGCTGAGGCACAGCAGGCATCCGCGTCGGCGACGATCGAAGCCAACGTCCTGGTCGAAACCGGGCTGACCTATGGCACGCAATGGGCTCAGATGGCCCAGGGGATGGAGGCGGCTACCCGCGCCGCGACAGGCGCAGCCCAGACAGCTCAGCACGCGATCGACGCGACCGCTGCGGTGGACGCGGCGCGCGACGCGGCCGACAAAGCGGTCAAGCACGCCGAGCAGGCTAGGCAGTGGCGCCTGCACGCCGAGGAGCACGCGCGGGCGGCGGCTTCGGTCGCCGAATCCGCCCGAGTCCAGGCTGTCGCAGCTCAAGATGCGGCGGCAAGAGCCAAGGCCGCCCGTGTAGCCGCCGAGCAGGCCGAGCAGCAGGCATGGGCCGCGGCGGCTCGAACTCGCGAGCAGCGGCTGATCGCGGAACGTGAACAGGGCAAGGCTGCTGCGGCCCGCGCCATCGCGGAGCAGGAACGTGGCAAGGCGGCCGATGCGCGCGGCCGTGCGGACGCACAAGCGAAAGTGGCCGCCGACGCACGTGGCCAGGCGGACGCTCAGGCCGCGGTCGCTGCCGGAGCCCGCGCACGCGCGGAGGAGCAAGACCGGATCGCCGGGCGTGCGGATGTCAACGCCCACAATGAGGAGGCGAACGCTGCTGGTTCACGCGATCGTGCGGTGGCCGCGGAACAGGCTCAACGGGTAGCTGAGGCGAAAGCCCAGGCACTGGAAGCGGCAGCCGCGCATGCGCGTGGTGGTCCCTATGCTCAGCAAGCCCAGGATGCGGCCAATCAGGCTCGAGCGGAAGCGAACACCGCGACCAACGCGGCTATCGCCGCTCGAGCCGCGGCGAACAACGCGACCGCTGCTGCCGCTCTCGCACGCGCGGCAGCGACCGAAGCGACGCGCGCAGCTGCCCGTGCCCGTGCTGCGGCTGCCGATGCTCAGGCAGCTGCGGCACGCGCGACTCAAGCCGCTCGACAGGCAGAAGTCGAGGCAGCGGCGACACACGCTTTCGCTCAGCAATCCAATGTGAAAGCCGCCGAAGCGACGGTTGCGGAAGCGCAGGCTGCTGAAGCATCCCAAGCCGCGACGCGGCTGGCCGAGCAAGCCGCGTCCGAGGCGCAGCAGTCTCTGCTGGCCGCCAACCGCACCAAGGCCGAGGCGGATGCCGCCTCGGCGGAGTCGGTATCCGCTGCGACACAGGCGGGCATCGCGGTGAAGGCGTCGCTGGCTGCGCGAGCGTCGTCTGCCGGAATCATCGAGCCGGCCAACACCGCGATCAACATCGTCGCGCCCTTCACCGGCAGTGATGTCAACGCCGACTTCGTGGTCGTGGTCGCCGAGCAAGCCCGCGCTGTCGGTGCCGAGCAGGCACGAGCCGCCGAGCAACGCGCGGCCGAGGCAGGTGTCGCCGCACAACGCGCAGCCGACGCGGCGGCTCGCGCTGCCGCAGAGGTCAAGCCCGCCTACGACGCGGCTGCCGCTGCGGCAGCATCGGCAGCCGCCGCCTCTCGCTCGGCTGCCGAAGCTCAAGCGGCCGCAGCCGCCGCAGCGATCGATGGCGCCGCCGCCCGTGACGCGGGCGCACGTGCGAATCAAGCCGATGCCCAAGCTCGCGGTGACGCCGCCGCGGCCCGCGTGGCGGCCAATGCCGCGAACAACGACGCGGCCATCGCGGGTCGCAACGCCACGGCTGCTGAGGCGGAAGCCGCGGCCGCCCGCGATGCGGCTTCCCGGGCGGAGGCGGACGCTGCGGCCGCGCGTGATGCGGCTTCCCGAGCCGAGGCTGATGCCGCCGCTGCCCGCGCTGCTGCGGCGTCTGCCCAGCAGCATGCGGACAACGCGGCTAAGGCCGCAGAGAACGCCAAGGAGAGCGCCTCCGAAGGGCAAAAGGCAGCCGATCGCGCAGAGGAAGCCGCACGTAAGGCGGAAGAGGAAGCGCGGCGAAAAGCTCATGAAGAGAACTCGCAAGAGCTGCCGGACTTGACACCAGATGAGGTCGCAGCTCTGTCTTCTTCGGAAGAGGGCCGCAAGCATTTAGAAGAATATCGTCAGGCTCAGCACGACTCTGCGAACGGTGGAGGTGTCACAGCCTTCCTGGTGGAAATCGGCGCGGAAGTCATTCTCGAAGTCATCGGCTGGCGTGATGCACAGCGTTGCTTCGGTGAAGGCGATATCGAGTCCTGCCTGTGGACCGTGCTCAACGTCGCTTCCGTTGTGTCTATCTTCTTGAAGCTGCCCAGCGTGACTGCGGCCGTTGTCAAGATCGTCAAGAACATCTTTAAGTTCGCCAGTAAATCCGAGAAGTTTCGGTCGATCTTCATGAAGGCCCGCAAGGTGCTCGACTTCCTCTGGAAGTGGTGTAAACGCCTCGGCAGCGTCCCTTCCGTCAAGAGCAAGGCGGACTTACCTGACTTCACCTGTGGCCTCATGGACTACGACGGAGGCGGTATGGCATCGGTTGCGGTAGAGGCACGCTACGGTACAGGTTATGGTGAAAATGGCAGAAACGTAGCCGTTGCCTATGTATCGGGTTGGGTCAACGCTGACGGCAAATATCCAAATATGGTCATCGGGTTCAGCGGCCAAGGTGGTAATAGCAACTATCACTCGGAAGATCACATTCTTGATCAGCTTCGCGGTGCTGGTCGCGATGTATCGCAGATTGAAGCGGTTTACAGTGAGCGCCAGCCTTGCCCGGTTTGCGAAGATAAGTTGGTTAGGAAGTTAAAGGCGGGGGCCAAGGTGTCATTCTCTGTTCCATGGGGGAGTGATGGGGAGTTGAACAAGCTCTACAGTAAGACATTGAATGACTATATTAAGCGAGCGTTCTTCAGGCGTGGCTGGCGCAGCAGTGCGGGTATGGTCGATGCCGCTGCGCCGTCGGAACCGACAGTTGTAGGTGCGCCTCGGTGAACTATCAGCCCCGACGAGTCGGTCAGGTCGAGCAGCAGAGAATTCGTGCCGTCGCAGTCAGAGTGGAGGAAGCTTTGCGTGAGGCTGGGCTTCCGATGAACGAAAACCATCAGGGGCTTGACTATCAGGGTGGAGTTGAAATAGAGGTCGATCTATTTGATGGTGTGAGCGGCGTCTACGTCGACTGGAGTGTCTCGTCGGGGTGGTACGAGGAGGTGCGCCCTCGCGCCCTGTTGGGGGACGCGGGCGATCCGAGGTTTCGGCAGCTGAATTTGGCTGAATCTGCGATGAGGTTGGCTATTGCTTCCATTCTTGAAGCATCCGGCCTCTGTGTCGAGTCGGACCGAGACGATATGAGGCCGTTGGCTCTGTTTGTTTCGGATAGAAATCGATCCGAGGAAGAGGGAGGAGAAGAGAAGTGAGATCTACGGCCTGTTTGGTATTGACGGCAACAGTTTCCGTACTGCTGGCGGGTATGCCCGGTGTCGCACATTCTGCACCCGGGGCGGTGGCCAAGGTGGTGCAGAACGCTCCGGCGGTCGCGGCGGCCGGAGCTACAGTGGAAGAAAAGGCGAAGGCCGCGGCGGTGCTGGGCCTGGTGCCGAGTTCGGATCTACTCGTGCTGAGTGACAAGAACTTCGTGGTCGCCTTGTGGCGTAAGGCGGTGGAGCGGCCGGATCAGTTGCCGGAACTTCGCGCATCGGCTGAGCTGGCATTCGCGGGGTCCGATTTCGAGTGCACTCAATGGATCAAGACTGGGATCCATGAGGCGTACGCTCGTGACGTCGCGCGCCAGAAACGTGACGCCGACACTGCTCGTGCGGCACGCGACCTCAAGCTGCGCGCGGCGGCGTCAATTCAATGGACCCCATCTAATGAAGAGTCCATTGCCAACTATAAGGACTTCACCTTCATGCTGTGGGAGCGGCAGACAGGGCCGAAAATGAAGGCGGCTGCCCGGGCTGCGTTCGATGGGTCCGAGGCCGCGCAGAAGGACTTCCTCGCTAACGGCATCTTCGTGACGGTGGCGCAGGATAAGCAAGACAAGATCGATGCTGACGATCAGGCCACGGCCGAAGAGAAGGCCCGTCAGGCCGCTCGCAACGCCAAGGCAAAGGCGATGGCCCAGGTGATCGGGTTCATCGCGCCGGCCGGCATGCTCGAGCTGTCCGACGACAACTTCGTTCGCGAGATCATGAATAGGGCGGTTCTGGACAGTGAGGTCGCGGTCGCCGCAGGGCGCGCCTATCGCAGTACGAGCCCTGTCGACTGGAAGCTGTTCATTGATAAGGGAATCTACGAAGCCAACGTCCGGGACAAGGACAACTTCAATCGTAAGGTGGTTGAAGCGAACCGGCGTCGGGCGCTTGAAATTCAGGCCAAGGCCCAGAGTAGTCGCATGCATCCAAATCAGGTTGCTGCTGCGAAAGCCGCTCTTGCTGGAACTGACGACGATGTTGATAATTTTCTGAGAATTGGACAGTACGAAAGTGCTGTCCAGTCACTGTCGAATATCTACCGTCGGGAGTTTCTTTCCGTTGGATTGCCTAGTCGGTCTGCGCTTGCCACCAGAGGGCAATTTACAGGTGACCTGGCTGCTGTGGTCAGCGAAGCAAGCTGGACGATTATTCCAGGCTTGGCTAGTTCAGAATGTCATTCGATGGAGTGGTCTGGCCATCCTGGCTATTATCTCCATGTCAACGAGGATCATCATGCCGAAGCTGCGCCTAGTGATGCCAGCGACAAGTTTCGGCGGGATGCGACTTGGTGTGTTAGGTCTAGTCGTCTTGATAGTCGCTATATATCACTTGAGTCGCTAGGCTTTCCGGGTAGATTTCTTAGGAAGTCTGGCGGTGGCGTGTATGCGGCAATAAAGGGCACGGTCGGTTGCATTCCAGCCGGGCAGGGCGATCCGTGGCCGGCTGCCCGTTCGAATCTCACGCCGACGGCGTCGGAGGAGCCATGCTCTGATTCATATGCTGGCTTCGACGGAGATACCAGCTGGTTGGCTGACGTGCCGCAGCCAAAAGTCGTCTCCGACATCATGTATCGCTGGCTCTATGACAGCAGGATGAAGCCTCAAATCGGGTCGCCTGTCGGAGATGAGCAGGTGGATGGTTCTGTTCACTATCAGGAGTTTGACAGTGGGCGTCTCTACTGGGCTAAAGGAAGTCAAGTTCGAGAGATGGATGGGTTTATCCTGGAGGCCTATCTCGCACTTGGCGGGCATGCGTTCCAGGCTCTCGGGGTGCCGATTACGGACGAAAGCGGTACTCCGGACGATCGAGGTCGTTTCAATCACTTCGCCAACGGTGGTTCGATCTATTGGACACCGGAGACTTGGGCGCATGTCGTCTATGGGCCTATTCGGACAAAATGGGCATCGATGGGTTGGGAGACATCATGGCTCGGGTACCCGACGAGTGATGAGTTTGACATACCTGGTGGTCGGCGAAGCGAGTTCGAGGGTGGTCATATCGACTGGGACCCGGTAGCCAAGAAAGCCACTGCTTACCGGAATTGAGTGCACAAGCACTGAGGCTGCCGGTGTCGCTGGCCGCCTCAGTGCTTGTTGCAGGTGCCGACGATTTCGACCGTGTGGCTGATCTCGGAGAAGCCGTGCGTCGAGGCGATTTTCTCGGCCCAGCGCTCGACGGCGGGGCCTTCGACCTCCACCGTGTGGCCGCAGACGCGGCACACGAGGTGGTGGTGATGGTGCGAGGAGCAACGGCGGTAGATGGCCTCGCCGGAGTCGGTGCGGAGCACGTCGATCTCGCCGGCCTCGGACAGTGACTGCAGGGTGCGGTACACCGTGGTCAGCCCGATGCCGTCGCCACGCTTGCGGAGCTCGTCGTGCAGCTCCTGGGCGGAGCGGAAGTCGTCGATCTCGTTGAGCAGCTCGACGACGGCAGCGCGCTGCTTGGTGGAACGGCGGCCGGGGACCGGTGCCGCGCTGCGGGCGGCGGAGCTCATGGTCACTTACCCTCCTGGACGTGCGCGACCGCGTCGACCACGATGTGCGCGAGGTGATCATCCACCAGGCGGTAGACGACCTCGCGCCCGCGCCGCTCACCCTCGACCACACCCGCCGTCTTCAGCACGCGCAGGTGCTGGCTGATCAGCGGCTGCGCGACGTCGAGCGCGTCGACCAGCTCGTGGACGCAGCGGTCCTCATCGCGCAACTGTAGAACGATCGCGATCCGCACCGGCGCGGCCAGCGCGCGCAGCAGATCACCCGCGTCCGACAGTGTCTTCGCCGAGGTCGTGGGGCCCTGTGACGACAGCTGACGTGCGGGGGAATGCACTTCAGCCTCGCCGGGCAGTCCCGCCGGGACCGCGCCCGAACTCACAGTGCCCATGTCGTCACTCCAGCCTTGTTAGACATGATTTTCGCAGTCATAGTCAACAACCGCGTTCCCCATCCTAGTGTTCCCACAGTCAGGGGATGGTTACTCGGCAGTGCGCCGACCTTCGTACTACTCCGATCGAGTGAGTTGGCCACCAATTTGGTGTAACACTGCCGAGGTGATCGCAGACAGTGCAAAGTAGTTGCGGATCACTGCGCCTTGGGGCCGCCCGGACAGAGGGAAGACATGACTCGTTTCGCCACGAAACTCGCCACGGTGACGGCTTGCTCGCTCTTGGTCGCCGCGCCCATCGCCAGCGCGCAGGAGACCGAGAAGGCCACCGCGCCGGAGTCGTACGCGAACATCGCAGGCATCCAGACCGGCGAATCCGTCTTCCCCGTCGTTGAAGACAACAAGGACGCTACCGGCTACTCCGCCGAGGTCTCGCCTTCGCTGACCGAACCGGGCAAGAACACCCTGCCGGCCGAGCGGTTGACTCTGCCGCAGGACTCGCTGGACTTCGGCACCGACACGAGCGACAAGAAGTACGCCTTCCACACCAAAGAAGAGATGGACAAGCATCTCGGCGAGCACTACCAGCTCAACCTCGGTTCGTTCGATGACGGGAAGAGCCCGTTCCCCGATGGCATCGCGAGCACCAAGTTCTCCGGTTCGACCGAGTTGCAGGACACGCACGTTCCCTCGGCCTCGACTGAGGGCAACTTCGCCCTGAGGGATCTTCAGCTCAAGGGCGATGCGGCTACTGACCAGACCGTTCTGGTGATCCAAGGTGCCAAGAGCAGCGTGGAGTGCGAGAGCAAGGACAAGCAGACCGCGTCGACGACCGCGGACAAGATTTACGTTCGCGAGAGCGACGGGCTTCAGCCGCAGCTCATGCCTACCGAGAAGCCGCTGGAGCTGAAGGGCCTGTCCTTCGGCGCGCCGAAGGATCTGACGGTGACAGGCACGGACGTCGATCCGGCATTGACCAAGTCGGATGTCACGATCTCGAAGCTGACCAAGTTCGACGACCTCATCAAGCAGAAGGAGTGGCGGAAGGGCGACATCAACGCTGCCGCCGGCTGGGAGGTCAAGATCGTTACTCACGTGTTCAAGGACGCCGCTACCGAACTCCGGACGGACGACCGGTTCGTCACCCGGTACGTGCTTGGTGGCGTGAGCTGCTCCCTGCCGAGCGACTTCGAGCCCGAGGTCGTGCCGACCGCCGTTCCCGCCGGTTACGCCTCGCCTGCCGCGCCTGGTGAGAGCGGCACCTCGCCCGTCGGCTTCGCCTTGCTCGGCGCTGGTGCGCTGCTCGCCGGTGGTGCCGCCTTCGTGGTGCGCCGCCGCCGTCACGACCACTGATGATCGAACCGCCGAACGAGACCGCGCCCCAGCCACGGAAGAAGTGGCTGGCGGCGGGGCTCGGCCTGCTCGCGGTGGGTGTGCTCACGACCGGTGTGCTCGTGCTCCAGCCCGAACCCGCGCCGAAGGCGAGCGAGCCGATCGCCTCCATCGAGCCGTCGGCGGAACCCGTTCCCACGCCTGATCCGACCGTCGCCTCCAAGGTCGCGGCGAGTGTCGATGCCGCGCCGGGACAGAAGCCGGGCACGATCTTGCTGCCAGGCGGCGGGACCGCGAAGCTGGTGCGTGTCGAGGTGACCAAGAAGGCCGTGCTGCCGATTCCGCAGGGGCTTGACGAGGCCGCTTGGTGGGGCGCCAAGCTCGGGGCTGACAAGGGCGCCGCTCTCCTGTCCGGGCATGTGAACTGGGCAGGCAAAAAGGGCCCGTTCGACGTGCTGTGGTCCATGTCCAACGGGCAGGAAGTGACCGTCATGGACACCGCGGGCGGGAAGTGGGTCTACCGGGTCAGCAGCGTCGTCACGCTCCACAAGAACGACCTTCCGAAGCAGGCCAGGGCACTGTTCGGGCAGAGCGGGCCGCATCGGCTCGTTCTCGTCACCTGCGGTGGGGACTATGTCGGCGGGACGCAGGGGTACCGGGACAACCGGGTCGTGACCGCGGAGCTCATCTCCAGGCCTTAGCGGGGTCGTGAGTGTTCCCGACGGTTATTGAGCGGAAGGGCAGATGTGGCGCGCTCCGGACAGGCTGGCAGGGTCTTCACTTCGCGAGGCTCGGACGGGCCGCGAGTGGTGGGGGGGGGGGGGGCGACCCGCGCGCGGCACCCACCACCCCCCGGCAGAGAAGGCGGTGAGAAAGGGTGGGGGGAC
>NZ_JBHWEB010000187.1:0-6572 GCF_042734395.1 Amycolatopsis sp. NPDC059657
CAAACCCCCCCCCCCCCTTTCTTGGGCGGTGCCTGCGCCCCCCAGATTTGGGGGGGTTGTGGGGGGGGCGGTGGGGGGGGTTTCCCCCCCCCCCCCAACGCTCACGACCTCGCTCTCGGCAGGCTCGCCCGCACGCGCGCGGCCCAGGCTTGGGTGAGGGCCTCCCTCACCCAGACCGTGGAGTGAGGGCCTCCCTCACCCGTATATCTGCAATGCCGGGTGGTTAAAGGTCGGGCAGGTTGGTCAAGCCCGCTGCTCGGTAGGTGCCGCAGGGTGGTTGAACGTTGCGAACGGGGCGTTCGCAACGCTGAGCGACACATACGCCCCGTTCATTCCGTTCACTCCACCCCGCAAAGCGGGCAAATGCGACATTGAGGGGCGAAATTCAACCGCTTGAGTCCTTTGTGGACGTTGGATGCTTGTGGTCGGGCCACCGACGACAGCCCGGCCGACTCGGGTTTCACGTGCTCACGTGCCGATTGACAACGCAGGCCAAGCCGGGCCAAATTCGGGTTTCGCGAAGATCAACTCGCATCGGTGATCACTAAATATCCACAAAGGACTCGCGTCGACGATTTTGTCCCGCATTGTCGCTTTCGTGTGCATTGTGGAGCGGGCTGGACGGGATGAACGGGGCGTATGTGGCGCTCAGCGTTGTGAACGATGCTCCTATAGATGTCAAGGGGCGTTCATTCCTTCAACCGACCCGGGGGGCGGGACCCTGAACTTGGGTTGAGTGAGGGAGGCCCTCACTCAGCTGCCCTGGGGTTGCCATGTTCGGCTTTCCCCTCAGTAGCCGCCCACAGCACTCACGACCCCTTGGGCGTGATCGAGGCTTCGTCACCGCGGACGAAGCCCCGTGGCAGGCGCCGCCCGGCGAAGAAGTCGCGGCAGGCGCGGTGGATCACCAGCATCAGCGGCACCCCGAGGAAGATCGCCACCACGCCGATCACCGCCGGCCCGCCGATGCCGAACACCGTCGTCTCGCCCGCGTCCGGTTTCGCGTACTCGAGCAGCGCGGCCACCAGTATCACCGCGAAGAAGATCCCGCCGACGAACGGGAAAACCCCGCGCAGGAAGAAGTTGCGCACGCTCGCGAACAACGTCTTGCGGAACACCCAGACGCACGCGAGCGCCGTCGCGGTGTACTCGATGGCGATCGTCAGCCCGACCGCGTCGACCGAGTCGGACAGGATGTTGTCGCTCCACAGCGACAAGCCGACATAGAGCACAAAGGACACGAGCCCGAACACCCAAGTCGACACCGAAGGCGTCTGGAATCGCGGATGCACCCGCGCGAACGACTTCGGCAGCGCGCCGTGACTGGCCATCGAAAGCATGGTGCGCGCGGCGGGCATGACCGTCGCCTGCGAGGCCGCCGCGGCGCTGGTCAGCACCGAGATGACCAGCAGGAAGCCCATCACCGCGCCGAATCCGCTCGACCCGAACACGGCGTCGCCGAGCCCGGCGAGCACGTCATCGGCGTTCTTCTCGTTGCCGAGCCCGATCCCGTCCGTGCCGACGCCCGCGAAGGACAGCGCGGCGATCGTCACCAGCAGGTAGTTGACCACCAGCAGCACGGTGGACAGCACCGCCGCCTTGCCGGGCCCGCGCTTCGGGTCGGCCGACTCCTCGTTCACCGAGACCGAGCTTTCCCAGCCCCAGTAGATGAACACGGCCAGCAGCACCGCCGAGATGAACGACGAGAACCCGATGCCGGACGGCCACAGCCAGCTCCACGACGGCGTCGTCGCCTGGTCACCCGCCGTGCCGCTGAACACCCGGACCAGCGCGACCACCGAGAAGACGGCCAGCACGACCAGTTCCACGGCCAGCAGCACCCACTGCACGCGCGCGGAGATCTCGATGCCGCGGAAGCAGAGGTAACACAGCAAGATCAGCCAGAGCACGCCGACCGCGGTGGTCACCACGCGGTTGTTGGCCAGCTCGTCGGCGCCGAACAGCAGCAGCGTGTACTTGCCGGAGATGGCGGACTGGCTGGTCATCACCAGCAGCTGCGCGACCGTCACCACCCAGCCGGTCAGCCAGCCGACGCGGCTGCCGAACGCGCGCGTCGCCCAGGTGAAGTTGGTGCCACAGTCCGGTTCGACCGAATTCAGCTCGCGGAACGCGAACGCCACGAACAGCACCGGGATGAACGCGAGCAGCACCAGCGACGCCGCTTTGAAGCCCGTGCCAGCCAGCACGATCAGGCCGAGCGTCGCGGCGATCGAGTAGGCGGGCGCCGTCGACGACATGCCGATGACCACCGAGGACATCATGTTCAGCGCGCCGGTACGCAGGCCTTTGCCTTCGGGCGCTTCGACCTTCGTCAGCACCGTCTCAGCCATGGGAGAACACCGTCCGGTGCCAGGACTTACGCGCGACGCCGGTGTTCTCGCTCATCACGTGTTTCACGACGGTGTACTCCTCCAACGCGTAGGACGACATGTCCTTGCCGTACCCGGACGCCTTCATGCCGCCGTGCGGCATCTCGCTCACGATCGGGATGTGATCGTTGATCCAGACGCAGCCGGCGGCGATCTCCCTGCTGGCCCGCCCCGCGCGGAACACGTCGCTGGTCCAGGCGGAAGCCGCCAGACCGTATCGGGTGTCGTTCGCCAGCGCGAGCCCCTGGTCGTCGGAATCGAAGGGCACCGCGGCGAGCACCGGGCCGAACACCTCGTCCTGCACGATCTCGGACTCGTGCGGCGCGTCGACGATCAGCGTCGGCTCGTAGAACGCGCCACGCGGGGCGCCGCCGCCGACGACCGCCTTCGCACCCTGGTCGAGCGCGCGGCCGACGAAGCCGTGCACCCGCTCGGCCTGCGCCGTCGACACGAGCGAGCCGAGATCGGTGGCCGGGTCCTCGGGGTTGCCCATCTTGACCGACCGCATCAGCTCGGCGACCCCGTCGACGAAGGCGTCGAACAGCGGGCGCTGGACATACGCGCGGGTGGCCGCGGTGCAGTCCTGGCCGCCGTTGAGCAGCGCGCCCGCGACGGCGCCGTGCACCGCGGCTTCGAGGCTCGCGTCGTCGAAGACGAGGAACGGGGCCTTGCCGCCGAGCTCGAGGTGGACCCGTTTCGGCGCGCGGGCGGCGAGTTCGGCGATCCGCCTGCCGACCGCGGTCGAGCCGGTGAACGACACCATGTCGACGCCGTCGTGGCTCACCAGCGCCTCGCCGACGTCGCGGCCGCGTCCGATGAGGACGGTGAGCACGCCGTCGGGCAGCCCGGCGTCCGCAAACGCTTGCGCCAGCATGACCGTGGTCAGCGGGGTGATCTCGGCAGGCTTGATGACCACCGCGTTGCCCGCGGCGAGTGCGGGGAAGACCTTCCAGCCCGCCATGTTCAGCGGGTAGTTCCACGGCGCGATCGAGCCGATCACCCCGACGGCCTCGCGGCGGATGGTCGAGGTGTGTTCGGCCGAGTACTCGCCGGACGCCTTGCCTTCGAGCGTGCGGACCGCGCCGGCGAAGAACGCGGCGTTGTCGATCGTGCCGGGTACGTCGAACTCCTTCGACAACCTGATCGGCTTCCCGCACTGCCTGGTCTCGGTCAGCGCCAGCTCGTCGGCGCGTTCCTCCAAGAGGTTCGCGACCTTCAGCAGCACCGCCGCGCGCTCGCCGGGTGAGGTGCGGGCCCACTCGCGTTGCGCGTCGCGGGCCTTTCGGACCGCGACGTCGACGTCGGCGGGTTCGGCGAGCTGGATCTCTTCGATCAGCTCTCCGCTGGCAGGGTTGGTGATCGCGAAAGACTCGGCCATGGGCGTCGATGGTGACAGCCGAACAAGGTCAAGACAAGCTTTTCCGCTGAGTTTCTTGCTTGAAACTACGCATTCAGCAGTTTGTTGACCGATACGGGCTAGGAATCGAAGCCGAGACCGCACCGGTCGAGCGTCCGGAGCCAGAGGTTGCGGCGCCCGCTGTTGGCGTCGGCCCGGTTGAGTGACCACCTGGTCAGCTGAATCCCGATCCAGCGGAACGGCTCCGGCGGCAGCGGCAACGGCTTCGAGTTCATCAGGTGCAGGCGCGAGCGGTCGGTGTAGCGGCCGTAGAGCTGGTCGAGCAGCGCGCCTGCGGCGAACCGCGTCGCGCCGACGCCGAGCCCGGTGAAGCCGAGCGCATAGCCGAGCCGTCCGCCCATCGCGGTGCCGACGAACGGGCAGAACCGGCTGCAGGTGTCGATCACGCCACCCCACCTGTGCGTGAACTTCACGCCCGCGAGCTGCGGAAACGTCTCGAAGAAGTGGTCGGCGAGCACGGCGTAGGTGTCCGGGCGCAGTGTGAGCTCGCTGCGGACGGGGCCGCCGTAGTAGTAGATCGCGTCGTACCCGCCCCAGAGGATGCGGTTGTCCTCGGTGAGCCGGTAGTAGTGGAACTGGTTGGCGGAGTCGCCGACACCTTGTCTCGCCTGCCAGCCGATGCTGTCGAGCTGCGCCTGGGTGAGCGGTTCGGTGACGAGCACGTAGTCGTATACCGGCACGATGTAGTTCTTGAGCCGCTTGAGCAACGGCGGAAACCCATTGGTGGCAAGGATTCCGCGGGCCGCGTGCACCTTGCCGTACGGCGTGCGGACCTCGATGCCGTTGCGGGCCTCGTCGAGCTCCAGCGCCTTGGTCCACTCGTAGATGCGGACGCCGAGTTCGAGGCAGGCTTCGCGCAGGCCCCAGGCGAGGCGGGCCGGGTCGAGCATCGCGACACTGCGCGGCATGAACAGCGAGCCGAGGTAGGTCGGCGAGTTGACCTGCGCGCGGGTCTCGGCGGCGTCGAGCAGTTCGACGTCATGACCGAGCGACTCGGCGAGCATGGCCGAGCGGGCGAGTTCGTCGAGTTGCCACGGCTCTGTCGCGACATCCAGCTCGCCGGAACGCTGGAAATCGCAGTCGATGCCGTAATGTTTCACGGCCGCTTCGATTTCGTCGAGATTGGCGAGTCCCTGCTTTTCCAGCTCGGGCATTTCGTTTTCGAAACGGTCGATCCCGTTGAGGATTCCATGCGTGAGACTGGACGCGCAGAATCCGCCGTTACGGCCGGACGCGGCCGAGCCGCAGGTGTCGGCTTCGATCAGCACGACGTCCAGTGATGGGTCGTTTTCCTTGGCCTGCAAGGCTGCCCAGAGTCCGGTGTAGCCGCCGCCGATGATGACGAGGTCCGTCGTGGTGTCCGCGGTCAGCGCGGAACAAGGCTCGGGCGCCGTTTGATTGTCGAACCAGAATGGGCGCGGCGCGGCATCTTTCAGCGCGTCCAAATGCGGGGTCTTCGAGTTTGTCGGCGTACGGATATGACGGCGCGCGGGAAGGAAGCTGGTCATGATGAATTCCTTGGGAGTGGGTGCGGAAAGGGGGACTTCCGACCCTTAACCGCCGAGCTGGCGACCCCCGCCGCAGCGCGCGAACCAGCGCACGCCGAGCCCACCTGGTGCGCAATCGCGACATCCCAAGCCGGTCACGGCGATCCACCTCCATGGATATTCGCGCCCTCAGGCTATCACATCTCGCACTGTTTGGGTGATGATTCAGTGGCGTCCGGCTAGTTTGACTACGATTTTCGCTTGGTTCCGCTGGCTGGACACCGGAAAGATCCAATATGGCGGCTGACCCCACGCCTGTCCGACAACTCGCTACGCTGCGGCGAACTCTTTTCGCGTAGGGAGGGCCCGCATGGCCGACGAACGGGACGGCGAACCGCGCACCCCGCGTGGTCTCGACGAGACCGACCGGACGCTGATCTCGCTACTGCAGCGTGACGGGCGGGCCTCGTTCACCGCGCTGGCCAAGGCGGTCGGCCTCTCCGAGGGCGCGGTCCGCCAGCGTGTCCAGCGCCTGCTGCGCGACGGCACGATGCAGATCGTCGCCGTCACCGACCCACTCGACGTCGACCTCGCCCGTCAGGCCATGGTCGGCATCAAGGTCAGCGGCGACCTCCACGCCGTCGCCGAGCGCCTCTCCGCGCTGGACGACGTCCACTACGTGGTCCTCTGCGCCGGCGGCTTCGACATCCTGATCGAGGTCATCTGCCGCGACGACGACCACCTTCTCCAGGTCCTCAACGACGACATCCGCGGCATCGACGGCATCGTCAGCACGGAGACCTTCGTCTACCTGAAGCTCGCCAAGCAGACCTACGCCTGGGGCGCCCTCACCCGCTGACCTTCATGCCCTCTACCTGGGGTTTTCCGGGTTGTCCACAGTCTGTGTCGCCTGTGGACAACCGCCTGAATCCCCTGGTTTCGTCGGTGGGGCCCGATAGACTGGTGCAGGGCGGAGCCCCCAGGGACGGGCGGGGGGTTGTTTACGTAGACGGGGTGTCGCCTCGACCGCGCGGTCCTTTTGGCGGCGTTTTGGGGGAACGTCGGGTGGTCAACGTCGCGTTCGCAACCCTGAGCGTTGTGAACGCCTCGTTCACAACGTTGGCGCCCTCGTAAAGCCGGGCGAATGGGGCAAAGCGGGCATCGGGACGCGGGCGAGTGGAAGCGTTTGCGCGGCGTTACCGGCCAAACATACACAACCGCCACCCCCAAGCCCGGGGGTAACACGCCCACCCCCCCCCGGCCCAGTAGAAAACGGGG
>NZ_JBHWEB010000187.1:6582-13027 GCF_042734395.1 Amycolatopsis sp. NPDC059657
AACCCCTCACCGGGGTGGGGCGGGGGGGTGGTTTTTTGTATAACCCCCCGGGGGCCCCGGGGGCCTGGGGGGGGGGGGGTTGGGTATGTTGGCCGGGGACCCCCCCCCAAACGCATCCACTCGCTCAGCCGCTAGGCCTGGCGTTACCAGGCCCAGCAGCCCGGGACCGTGTCGTACCGGGGCTCCAGCGAGCGCAGCGTCGCGGGCAATGGCTCCGTATGCAGCACGCCCAGCCGCTGCGTCGCCCGCGTGAGCGCGACGTAGAGGTCCGAGGCCGACCCGATCTGCCCGGGCTCCACCAGGATCACCGTGTCGAACTCCAGCCCCTTCGACTCGCGCGGCGTCATCGTCGGCAGGCCGACGTCGACGCCTGCCGGAGCGATCACCGCCACCGATCCGGCCCCGGCTTCGCGAACCGCGCGAGCGACGGCATCGGTCAAATTCTCGACATGCCGTGCCCATGGCCGGATTCCCTTGGTCCGCACCGAACGCGGCGGACGAGCCGTCGGGTCGACCTCCGCGAGCACGGACGCGGCGATCTCCATGATCTCGGCGGGGGTGCGGTAGTTCGTCGTCAGGCGCCGGTACTTCCAGCGGTCCTGGACATGCGGCGCGAGCATGTCGTCCCAGTCGCGCGCGCCCGCCGGTGACTCGCGCTGGGCGAGGTCGCCGACGATGGTGAACGACCGGCGCGGGCAGCGCCGCATCAGCATGCGCCAGTCCATTTCGGACAGTTCCTGCGCCTCGTCGACGACGACGTGCCCGTACGTCCACTCGCGGTCGGCGGCCGCGCGCTCGGCGAGCGCGCGGGTGTCGTGTTCGACGTGGCGCTCCGCCAGCTCTGAGGCGGAGAGTATGTCCTGGGCGCGCAGGGTCTCCCCGTCGTCTTCCATGTTCAGGATTTCCAGCACGCCCTCGGCGAACTCCCGCTCCTCCTTCAACTCGCGCGTCGTGTGCTGGCCGAGCAGTTCGGTCGCCTCGTCGAGCAGCGCCACGTCCGAGACGGTCCAGGCCTCACCGTCGGCCCGATACAGCGCGTCGCGCAGGAACGGCGCGGCCACGTCGAGCCGCTCCGGCGAGGTGAACAAGTCCCTGAGCAGCTGATACGGCGACAGCTTCGGCCATAGTTGGTCGACGGCGCGTTCGAGCAGCCTGCCGGCGACCAGCTCGGCCGTGACGTCCTGGACGAGGTCGTCACGCAACATCCAGTCGCCGGGCAGCAGCCAGCCCTGGCCGATCAGGTCGACGGCTCGTTCGACGAAAGCCTCTTCGAGCAGTGACCAGAAGTAGCTACGGGCTTCGTTGTGCGGCATGCCGGTCGCCTGCGCACGCTTCAGCGCGGGCTTCACGAGTTCGGCGTCGACGGGCACCGTGACGTCGTCGAGTTCGACCATGATCGGCTTTTCGGGCAGCCGCTGCCGGTCCGCGATGGCCTCCCGCAGTACGTGGACCATGGCCGCCGAGCCCTTGATCTCCCTGGCTTCCGGGGTTTCCTCCGCGGTCGGCCGCAGCCCGGGGAACAGGTCGCCGGGCGTCGCGAAGACGACATCCGTCTCGCCGAGCGACGGCAGCACCCGGTCGATGTAGTCGAGGAACCGCGGGTTCGGCCCGATCACCAGCACGCCACTGCGTGAAAGCAGCTTTCGCCTGGTGTACAGCAAATACGCGACGCGATGCAGCGCGACCGCGGTCTTCCCGGTGCCTGGCCCGCCTTCGATCACGACGACGCCGGGATGATCCAGCCGGATGATCTCGTCCTGCTCGGCCTGAATGGTCGCGACGATGTCCCGCATCACGCCGTCACGCGGCGCGTCGAGCGCGGCATGCAACGCGGTGCCGTCGACGCTCGTTTCCCCTTCGAGCAGCTCGTCGGTGAATTCGACCAGCCGCCTGCCGATGGTGTGGAACTGCCGCCGCCTGCGCATCCCCTCCGGATTGGCCCCGGTAGCGCAATAGAACGGCCGCGCGGCAGGTGCGCGCCAATCGAGCAGCAATGGCTCGTAGTCCTCCTCGAACAGTCCGATTCGCCCGATATACCGCCGCTCGCCGGTCCGCTCGTCCAGCCTGCCGAAGCACAGGCCGTCGTCCGCGACCTTCAGCCGCTGCGCCTCCCGCTGGTTGAACGTGACCGCGACATCGCGCTCCCACAAGGAAACGGCGTCGGTCGTCCGCCGGACGGCCGCCTCCCTCGCCGCTTCCAGACGCGCATAGAGGAAGGACAAGTGTGCGCGCTCGGAACGTAATTCCTGCTCGTACCCCTGATTTGACAATTTCCCCTCACAGCTGCTATGTTAATAGAGCAATCGGCGGTGTTCTCCACTATTGGAGACGCGCCGATTTTCTATTATGCGGGGCTTGTCAAGTTCCCTTCCCATTGTTTCAATGCCACAACAAGTGTGGGGTTTTCTATTGCTTTTATTCAGCAATTGAGGTAATATCGGAGCAGTGTAAGTAGTTCGCCGTCATGTCCGGTGAACTACGACCCGAGCATGAATTCCCGCTCGCGCAGTGCCCGGTCGACGATCCGGACATCCCCGACCCAGCCGTAGAAGCTCTGTTCGACGATCCGGTTGTAGGCGTAGGCCCCGAGCACCCAGCTGCTGCCGGGGCTCGCCAGCCCGATCGCCGGTGTCTTCGGGTTCCGCACGACCGGGCACCCGTCGACGAACAACGTCGTCCGGCACCCGTCGTTGACGATCGCCACATGCCACCATCGATCGACGGCCAGTTCATGGCTCCAGTTGGTCGAAATCCCCGCCTGATTCACCGGGAACACAGCCCACTGCAACCCGGCACCGTCCGAAAGGGACAGTGTCGCCGCAGGCTCGCTCGGATCATCGCCGGTCTTGCCGGCGTCCCCGCCGCTCCCGATCCGCCCGAACAGCCCGGCCCACGCGTGCTGCCCGTTCTTGAAGTCGGACGGCATCTTCACGAAGGCCTCGATGGTGTACCCGCGCGGGAACATCTCGCGGTTCAACGGCGCCGAATCGACCGTCTTCAGATACGCGCCCTTGTTCTTCCCGCCGTCGAACCGCAGGCTCGCCCGCGAAGGCTGGCGTCCCCAGAACTCCTTCGAGAACGTCAACGCCTTCGCGTCGCTCCCCGGCATGATCACTCGCGTCAAGTCGTTGCCGTGCCCCGAAAGGTCGCGCACCGAATCCGCGGCGGCCCCGTCCGCACCCTCGAACCGCCAGTACGCGAGCGTTCCCGGGATCAGAACCTGTCGTGCCGGACGCGCGGGCGGCACCGGCAGCGGCGCGAAACCGGCGAACCGCTGGTCGAAGTCGATCTCCATGCTGAAGTAGTCGGCCGCGCCGGTTCGCTCGACCTCCTGCTTCTCCATCTCGTTCAGCCGCGACTTGTCCGCCAGCCACGGCGAGAACGTGCGGACGTCGATCACGCCGCGGTCCAGATCGAACTCGTACAACCGGATCATCGCGCTGCCGCCGTAGTAGCGGTCCTGGTAGTTGGTGATGTGCGCGTGCACGTCGTGGCCGAAGTTGTTGCGCAGCACCGTGCGTCCCGGCGGCCAGAAGTGCCCGTTCAGCGTCAGGAAGATCTGGTCGTTGCCCGCGACCAGCTGCTCCCAGACCTGTTTGCCGAAGTCGGACAGCTGGGCCTCGCCGGTGTCGGCGGAGACGAACTCGTGGATCGTCAGTATCGCCGGTGTGTGCGGGTGCTTCGCGAGCACGTCGCGCGCCCACGTGAGGCCGCCGGAAGACGGACGCCAGTCCATGGCCAGCAGCAGCCACTCGCGTCCGCCCGCGCGGAACACGTGGTAGCTGTTGTAACCGTCCTTTGTGGACCCGCGATAGGTCGGCGAGTTCCGGAACCGCAGCGGGCCGAACGCGTCGAGGTACGGCGTGCGGCCGCGCTGGTCGTCGGTGGACGACTTGATGTCGTGATTGCCCGCCAGCACGCTGTACGGGAAGCGCCGCCGGTCGAGTGCCTGGAACGAGCGGCTGATCTGCTCCATCTCGCCCGGCTGGCCGTTCTCGGTGAGATCGCCCAGGTGGGCGAGGAAGACAACGTTGTCGTCGTCCAGCACATAGCGCAGGGTCGCGTCGAGCGGCGCCGGATCGCAGCGGTCGGCGTCGAACAGGTACTGGGTGTCCGGCAGCACGGCGATGCTGAACCTCCTGCTGTCGGAGTCCGGGCGGCGGCCGGTGGCGGCGGCGGGCGAGCCGAGCACGGTGGACACGGCGGCACCGGCGCCGAGCAGGCCGGCACCACGCAGGAACGTCCGGCGATTCGAGTCAGTCACGGGCGCAAACTACGCGGTGTGAGGCAACAGGGGTGGAACGCCGAGTGAACTTCAGCGCTGGAGCAGCCTCAACGGGTACACGAACCATGTCACCGCGAACAAGGCCGTGACCAGCACCAGCACCACCGCCATCGCGACCGGCCCGTAGACCACCTTCGCGATCAGGCCCACGGTCACCGTCAACGCCGCCGCGAGGAACCCGAGCCCGGCGATGACCAGCCGATTACCATGGGTGACGATCTCCTCGCGCCGTCCTGTCCGGAACAACAGCCGGTGCCACGCCGCGGGCGCCGTCAGCAGCACGGTCGACGTCACCGCGAACAGCACCGCCACCAGATGGGTCGCCTTCTCGAACCCGCTCGCTTCGCGGAACTGCGACGTGAAAGCCACCGAAAGCAGGAACCCGAACAGGATCTGTACCCCGGCTTGCGCCACGCGCAACTCCTGGAGCAGGTCGGTGACATTGCGCGAGAGCCGCCCGTTCTTCGACTCCTCGAACTCTTCGCTCATAACGCGGGCTCCAAGACCATCGGCTTGCCGCCGACCCTCTCATGCCAGCCCAGCGCCGTCACGGCGGCGACGACGATCGTCAGGCCGATCCACTGGGTGGCGACCAGGTGCGCGTCCAAAAAGGACACCCCGAGTACGACGGCGGTCACCGGGAAGGCCAGTTCGGCGAGCGTGGCGCGTGACGCGGGCGTCGAGCGCAGCCCCGCGTAATAGAGACTGAGCGCCAGCAGACCAGGCACGAGCGCGAGCAGCCCGAGTCCCAGCGCGTTGTCCCAGCCGACAGCGAAGGCCGAACCCTGCGCCGCGACGATGATCGCCGCGGCAGGCAGCCCGACCGTGAACCGCAGCACGGTGACGTCGCGTGCTTCGAGTTGAGCTGAGACAAGCCTTCCGAGCACGGTCCCAGCCGCCCACAACGCCGCGGCGCCGATCGCGAGCAGCGCGGCCTTCGCCGCGGCGACCTGGATGTGCGTCGGATCGCGGAACGCGAGCAGCCAGGCGCCGATCAACGCGGGCACGGCGAACAACGCGTAGCCGGGGCGAATGCGTTCACCGAGCACGAAGAACGCCGCGACCACCGCGAACACGGGCTGCAGTTTCTGCAGCACCAGCGGGGTGATCGGGTCGCCGAGCTTGAACGCGGCGGTGAACATCGCCGTCGCCAGCGCCGACGAGCCACCACCGATCACGAGCACGGCGAGCCATTCCTTGGGACCGCATTTTCGCAATGCGCGGATTGCACGCGGAATGAACGGGCTGAGTACCATCACCACGAGCACGTGCTCCCAGAAAACCACGGTCGCCGCGGGCAGTTTCTCAGCGAGCGGTAGCCGAAGCAGGCCATCGGTACCCCAGAGAGCTGCGGCGATGGCTACCAGCCAGGTGCGATCCTTGGTCATTGAGGCAGCCTACGAGCTAACACATTCGGGTGAGCAGTATGGCCAAATGATTACCTGAGTGACTAGAGAGGCACCATGCGTATTGCCCCCACGGCCATTTCCGTCCTGATCGCTTCGGCGTTCGTGTTCAGCGGCACGAGTCCCGCTTCCGCTGCCGGGAGCCCTCTCGTCTCGGCGCACGGCACGTTCCAGGCGTACAGCCCGGACGCGGTCGCCATCACCTACAAGCCCGAACTCGTGCCCGCCGGCGCACGCGCGCATGTCTTCGCGCTCACCGGCAACCGCATCGGCACCACGACCGTGCTCGCCGTCAGCGGCCTGCTTTCGGACCACGAATACGGCGCCCACGTGCACTCGAACGCCTGCGGAGCGACCGGCGACGCGGCGGGCCCGCACTTCCAGCACGAGCCTGACCCGGTGAAGCCGTCCGTCGACCCGGCGTATGCCAACCCCCGCAACGAGATCTGGCTCGACTTCACCACGAGCAAGCTCGGCACCGGCATTTCGTCGTCCCATGTGGACTGGGGCTTCACCGACCGCCGCCCCGGCTCGATCGTCATCCACGAGATGCACACGCACACCGAGCCCGGCAAAGCCGGAACCGCCGGTCCTCGCCTGGCCTGCATCAACGTCGCGTTCTAAGTACTCGTGAGTGTTCCCGACGGTTAGAACCGTCGGGGTAACTAGTCAGGTCCCTGTCGCGTGGTGGTCATGGTGCTGCGATGATCACCGCGTGGCTGGGGATGGGCGTCCGTCGTATGACGATCTTGCC
>NZ_JBHWEB010000188.1:0-7060 GCF_042734395.1 Amycolatopsis sp. NPDC059657
TCGCAACGTTCAACCACCCCTGCGGCACCCACCGAGCGGCGGGGCTTGACCAACCTGCCCGCCCCTTAACTACCCGGCATTGGGTTAGAACCGGCCGTACCACTCACGACCCCGTGGGTGGCTCAACGCGGGGAGCGGGCCTGGAGCATGGGGCGGAAGGCGTCGCGGTGTGCCCAGGCCAGGTAGATCTCGCCGGCCGCGACCGCGCTCGCGATCAGCAGGCCCGAGGGGGCCAGGAAGACGTGGAACGCGAAGATGCCGACCACGATCGGCGCCAGCAAGGTCAGCGCGAGCGGGACGAAGCGGTTCGCCAGCAGCAGCACGCCGACGAGCACCTGTATCCCGCTGACCAGCGGGTTCATGTAGCCCGTCTCGAACAGGGCGATCGAGAACTTCAGCGCGCCCTCCGGCATGCCGCTCGCGTCGCCCGGCATGAACAGCAGGAAGCCGTTCAGGCCGAACACGGTGAACACCAGGCCCAGCAGGACGCGGGCGGTGGCGGTCACGACGCGGGCGGGGGTGCGGACCTGGGCGGCGATCGTGGCGGTCATCTTCAGCTCCTCGGTTCGGGTTCTTACCCCTTCGTCGAGTGGCTTCCGGCCGGATCGACAACCCGAGGAAGAAAATGTCAGGCGAGTGCCGCGTTCACCCGTTCGGCCGTGGAGACGCTCGACTGCGGGTTCTGGCCGGTGATCAGGTTGCCGTCGACGACGACCTGGTCCGACCACGGCGCCGCCGGGGTGACCGTCGCGCCTTCTTCGCGCAGGCGGGACTCGACGAAGAACGGCGACTTCTCGCCGGTGCCGCCCTGCATCTCCTCGGCGTCGCTGAACGAGGTCATCGAGCGCCCGGCGAAGGCGAACGAGCCGTCTTCCTTGCGGGCACTGAGGAGCGCGGCGAGTCCGTGGCACAGCGCGGCGATGATCTTGCCCTGCGCGTCGGCCTCCTTGAGCAGACGGCCGGTCTCGGCGTCGTCGACCAGGTCGGTCATCGGGCCGTGGCCGCCGGGCAGGTAGAGGGCGTCGTAGTCGGCCGCGGAGACGGCGGAGAGCTTCAGCGGCGACGAGAGCTGGGCGTCGATCGACTTCAGGTAGGCGCCGAACCGGGCGCCCTCGGCGGGGTCGACGCCGCCGCGCTCGTCGAGGCTGACCGCGTCGACCGTCGGCCGGACGCCGTCGGGGGTGGCCACGTCGACGGTGTGCCCGGCCGCGAGCAGCACGCGGTGCGACTCGGCCAGTTCCTCGGCCCAGAAGCCGGTCGGGTGGTCGGTGCCGTCGGTCAGCCGGAGGTGGTCGGCGGCGGAGACGATCATCAGGATTTTTGCCATGCCGAAGTCAACCATCACGGCACCGGGACTAATCCAGGCCATCCATAACGAAACTTATGGAAAGATGGTTGCGTGCCAAGCCTGGATCTGCTGGAGACGTTCATGGCGATCTATCGCCGTGGCTCGCTCTCCGCCGCCGCGACCGAGCTGGGCCTGACCCAGCCCGCCGTCACCGGCCAGCTCGCCAGGCTGGAGAAGGAGCTGGGGGAGCCGCTGTTCGAGCGGTCCAGGCTCGGCGCGGTGCCGACCACGCGGGCGGCCGGGCTCGCCGCGCGGATCGGCACGCATCTCGACGAGCTGCGTGGCGCGCTGGTCACCGATCCGGGTGACGCGGTTTACCACGACCGGGTGGCGATCGCGGGTGCGAGCGACGGGATGGCGGCCAAGTTCCTGCCCGCGCTCGTCCCGCTGACCACACGCGGGCTGCGGCTGACCGTCACACTCGGCCTCGCCGACGAGCTGCTCGAGGCGCTCGTCGCGGCCAGGGTGGACATCGTGCTCTCGTCGGTGCGCCCCAAGCACCGCGCGATCGCGGCCGTTCCGCTGATCGACGAGGAGTTCGTGCTCGTCGCCTCGCCGACGCTGGCGCGCAGCGTGGAACCCGCACGCCTCGCCGTCGACCCGGTGCCCGCGCTGGCGCACCTGCCGCTGGTCGCCTATGCCGAAGACCTGCCGATCATCCGCCGCTACTGGCGCAGTGAGTTCGGGCGGCGTCCGCCCAACCGGGTCGCGGTGACCGTGCCCGACCTCCGCGCGGTGCTCGCCGCCGTGATCGCCGGGGCGGGCGCCACCGTGCTGCCCCGCTACCTCGCCGCGGCCGCGCTCACCGCCGGTTCCGTCCAGCTCGTGCACGAGCCTGCGGCCCCGCCGTTGAACACGATCTACCTCGCGACCGCCGCCGCGGGGCCAGGCCGTCCGGCGGTCGCGCTGGTCCGTGACCACCTGATCGCCCAGGCCCGCGCCTGGGGCTCGCTTTAGACGAGTGCGCTCACGCGCTCGACCGCGGCGCCGCGCAGGTAGACGGCCCGGATCCGGTGCAGCGCACCGGGATCACGCAGCGGGTCGCCGTCGATCGCGAGGATGTCGGCGTCGTAGCCGGGTGCGACCCGGCCCTTGCGGTCGCCGAGCCCGCACACGGCGGCCGCCCGCGAAGTGGTGGCGCGCAACGCTTCCGCCGGGCTCATGCCGACGCCGATCAGCGCCGGGATCGCCCAGCGGAGCACGTCGTGCGGTTTGACGGGCGCGATGCCCGCGTCCGTGCCCGCGACCATCAGCGTGCCCGCTTCGTAAAGCTTGCGAGTGTTCTCCTGGAACGCCCGCATTCTTGTGGCGATCGCCGCCGGGACCTCGATGCCGGGCACCGGGACGAAGCCGAGCGTCGCGCCGAGTGCGATCTGCCGCTCGGCCAGCGTTTCGAGCAGACCGGGCGGGATCTCGTCGACGCCGTCCTCGGTCATGAAACTGATGTGCTCGAGCCCGTCGACACCGGCCTCGACGGCGTCGATGATCGCCTGGGTGCCATGCGCGTGCGCGGTGATCGGCAGGTTGTTGCGATGCGCTTCGTGCACCGCGACGCGAAGCTCGTCGAGGCCGAACTGGGGAGCCTCGGGCTTGCTGCCCGGCGTCATGTTGCCGCCGCTGGCCATGATCTTGATGACGTCCACCCCGCGTGCGGCGTGCGCGCGGATCGCCGCCCGGATGCCGGCGGTGTCGGCCGCCTCCTCGCCGAGGAAGTGACAGTGCCCGCCGGGGCTGGTGATCGGCGGCCCCGCCGCGACGATGGTGGGCAGCGAGGTGTCCGACACGGCCGCGTCGCGCAGGCCGAGCGACAGGTAGCCGCGGTCGCCCAGGTCGCGCACGGTGGTGACCCCGCCACGGGCCGCGGCGCGGGCGGCGGCGGCCATCGCGGCGAACGCCTCGGCGTCGTCACGGCCCGCGAGCCCGGCCACCGGATCGGGGCTCGCGTCGAAGGCCAGGTGGACGTGGGTGTCGACAAGTCCGGGCAGGATCGTCGCTTCGCCGAGGTCGACGACGGTGGCGCCCTCGGGCACCTCGGAGCCGATCGCGACGATCTTGCCGCCGTCGAGCACGACGGCCGGGTCTGGCGTCAGGGTGTCGCCGGTGCCGTCGAACAGCCACGCGGCGCGCAGGACGGTGAGCGGGTTCGTTGTCATGCGGCGAGCCTGCGCGCCGGCGGCCGCGCCGACATCCGTAGAGCTACGGAGCTTCGGTACCCAGTTGCCCGCCCACGACCCACGCGGCGATCTGCGACCGGTTGGTGAACCCGAGCTTGCCCAGCACGTGCTGTACATGGGTCTCCACGGTCCGTTCACCGATATGCGCGGCCGCGGCGATCTGCCGGTTCGTCAGGCCCTGTGAAACCAGCTCGGCGATCTGCCGCTCACGGCGGGTCAGCTTGGCGGGCCCGCCGCTTCCGGTGAGCGAGTCGCTCAGCTCCTGGGCGCGACGGCGCAGCGGAGCCATGCCGAGCTTGTCCGCGACCGCCGCCGCGGACGCCGCCAGCGCGGCGGCCTCGTCCAGGTCGCCTGGCCGCTTGCGCCTGGCCAGCACGGCGGCGAGGTGGTACCTGGCGGTGGTGGTCCACGGCGGCACCCCGGCACGCTCGTTGATCTCGGCGCATTCACGCAGCCAGCGGACCGCCTCGTCGAGCCGCCCCAAGGTGGCCGCCGCCAGGCCGAGCCCCAGCCGTACCGAGCCGGTGATCGCGACGACCCCGGCGCCGCCGCAGGCGAAGAGATCGGCATACGGAGCGAGCCTGCGGTGAATGTCCGCCGCGGTGGTCCGGTCGCTGAACTCGGCGGCGAGTTCGGCGGTCCCGGTCAGCGAGGACAACATCATGAACGCGGGCATCGTGTCGAACGACGGCAGTGCCCGATAGAGCCGCTCGGCCTTCTCCCGGTCGCCCAGCATGAGTTCCCACAACGCGAACAGCGCCTTCGTGGACGCCTTCGCCACATTGGTCGTGTGCCACTCGACCAGGTCGGCGGGGATGGCGTCGAGATCGCCGGTCAGCGCGCGGACGCCCATCAGGAAACCGACCGACGGGAACAACGCCCCTTCGTGCCCCGCACCCGTGGCCAGCGCTTTCGACTGCAGCCCGATCTCGATCGCCTCGGCGAACCGGCCGCGCACGGCGGCGATCGCGGCCCGCGAACGGCAGGCGTGCCAGCGGGCGAGCGGCGACCGCAGCCGATCGGAGATGATCACGATCGGCTCCAGCTCGGCCTCCGCGCGATCGATCTCGCCGAGCTGCGCCAGCGCGTCGAAGCGCCACAAATGGCCCCACAGTGCGGAATCATCGTCCTGCCCGACTTGGAGCATGCGGTCGCCAAGTGCGAGCCGGTCGGTGGCGCCGCCGGCTCCGCTGCGGGCCATTTGCCTGGCGCGCAACGCTTCCACGATCGCTCGCCGGTCGCCGACCCGCTCGGCCATGGCGAGTGCCTCGGCCGATGCGGCGTCGAGGTCGATCGACGAGCGCCAGGCGTCGGCGGACACCAGCAGCGCGAGCAGCCGGGCGCGCAACGCGCTGTCCGCCTCGTCGATCCCGGCGAGCGCCTCCTCGCACAGCGCGCGCCCGGTCGGGTCCCAGAGGAAGTCGGTGACACCTTCCATGGTGAGCACCGCTCGCGCGATGGTCTCCGCGTCGCCTTCCCGCCGCGCGAGATCCGCCGCGGTCGTGAGTGACCGGCGGGCGCCGTCCATGTCGTAGGCGCGCACGCGGGCATCGACCTGGGCGAGCAGCAGACGGCATCGCTGGGCGGGCGTCAGCCGGGCGCCAGTCGCCAGCGCCCGTCCGTAGAGTTCGTCCGCTTCTTCCCAGGCGAGCTGGGTCATGGCCTGCGCTGCCGCCCGTTCCGCCCACGACGCCGCCAGGTCAGCGTCGCCGGCTGGCAGGGATTCGAGCAGGTGGAAGGCGATTTCGGCGGTCCGGGTGCCCGCGTCGGCGCGGTCCATCAGGTGCTCGGCCATCCGCTGGTGCAGCACGAGCCTGCGTGCGGTGGCCACCTCCAGGCGAGCCGACTCGCGGATCAGATCGTGCGTGAACCGGTCGCCGTCGACGATGCCCGCCGCTGCCGCCTCGTCGAGCGCGGTGAGGACCTCCTCGATCCCGAGTCCTGTCGCGAAGGCCAGCGCCGGAGCGTCCACTTCGGACCCCAGCACCGCCGCGGTTGCCAGAACCTGTTGGCACGGCTGGGAAAGTCGGGCCAGCCGGTCGCGTACCGCGTCGCGCACGCCGTCGGGGAGCTGCCCGTGCTCCCGCGAGTCCGCCAGCAGCCGTCCCAGCTCGCCGACGAAGAACGGGTTGCCCCGCGTCCGGCGGCACACCGCGGCGGCGACCGAGTCCGGCACCGCCCAGCCGGTCACCCCGGCCAGTTGCCGCGCGACCTCGGGTTCGGTCAGCCCGGTCAGCCGGATCCTGGTGACCAGCGGCTCGCGGGCGAGCGTGGCCAGCGCGGTGCGCAGCGCGTCGTGGGTCTCGGTGTCCCGGTAGGTGGCGAGCACCATCAGCCGGGTGCCCCCGATGCCCATCGCCAGGTGGGTCAGCAGGCCCGCCGACGCCGGATCGGCCCACTGGATGTCGTCGAGCACCACCAGCAGCCCGCTCGGCCCGGCGGCCGCGCCGAGATAGTCCGTCACACTCTCGAACAGCCGGAACCGCTCGCGTGCCTCGGAATCGTCCACGAAGGACAGCTCACCCGCGTCGCCCAGCGTCCGCGCCAGCTGACGGAACGGCCAGTACGGCGGGCTGCCCGCCTCCTTAGTGGACCGTCCCCACGCGGTGGCCATGCCCAGTGACCGCGCGTCCGCGACGGTCTCCTCGGCGAGCCTGGTCTTGCCGACTCCCGGCTCGCCGGCGACCAGCACGACCTGACCCGCGCCGCCAGCCGCGACGCGAAGCCGTTCGCCGAGTACTTCGCGTTCGGCCGCGCGCCCGACGAACCGGTCCCGTGCGTTCCTGGTCATCGTCCCCCGATCGCCGCCTGCTTCCTATCGTAGGACTTCGGCCCCGGTAGGCCAGGAGCGCCGCGGACCGACCCGCGTGTGGCACGATCACCACGGACGGCAGGTGAGGAGCGGGCATGCGCGGCAGGCGGACACGGCACGAAGATGTCGCGCCCGAACACATCGCGGCGGTGCTGCGTGAGCGGATCTATGGCGGTATCGCCTGCTTGAGCACGCTGCTCGTCTTGGTCAGGCCCGCGGACACCGACTCTTCGCCGTGGGTGGCCGTGGTGGATGTCGCGGTGGCGGCAGGTGGGCTTTGGGCCGCGAGTTTGCTCGCGGAGCATGTCTCGCACCTGGCCGCGCATGGGACACGGCTGCACGGCCTGGAAGCCGTCACCGCCGCGCGGGCGTCGGCTCAGATCCTGCAGGCGTCGGGGATTCCGTTGCTGCTGCTGGTGATCTCGGCGCTGGGCTGGATGCCGTACGAGGTGGCGCTGCGGGCCGGTATCTGGGTTTTGGTGGTGTCGCTGGGTTTGTTCGCGCTGCTCGCGGTGCGGCGGACACGGTTGCCGTTCTGGAAACGGCTGCTGCTCGTGGTCGCGCTACTCGCGCTCGGCACGCTCGTGGTGACCGTCAAGACGCTCGCGCACTGAAACGTGGTCGTGAGTGTTGCCCGCCGTTTTTAACCGCGGGGACACACACGAGTGCCGGACAGGGCGGCGTCGCAGTCCCGGGCCTCGATTGGGGCGGCGGCGCCCGCGGGGT
>NZ_JBHWEB010000188.1:7070-13012 GCF_042734395.1 Amycolatopsis sp. NPDC059657
CTCGTGGTGGGTATGGTGGGGTGGTTTTTCTTTTATCTCATAGAGCCCCTCGTCCCCTGTTTTGGTTGTTGTTCTTTGTTCCCCTGGTTTCTAACCGGCGGGAACACTCACGAGTCCGCTACTGGCAGGCTTCGCAGTCCGGGTCATCGATGCGGCAGGCGGCGCCGTCGGTGAGCGGGAAGTCGAAGTCGTCGAGTGCGGGGACGAGCGTCGCGGCGGTCTCCGGCGACGGGGTGGCGGTGGCGGACATGTCACTCCCTTGATCACGAATCTGGTAACTGGGTGTAGCGCCTGGGCGCGGGAGACATTCCGTGACGCGCGACACAGTGGTCAGCGGCTGTCGCGGACCGCGATGAGGTTGGCGACCAGGCGCTCGGCGTCGGTCTCGGGATCCAGGGGCATCGACATCAGCGCGCGGATGTACGCCGGGGCCAGGACGAGCTCGAACACGTCGGTCCAGCCGAGCGTGGTGGAGCCGCTCGCCTCCAGGGTGGCCTCGATCTCGCGCACCCGTGGCCCGGCGAACTGCTGGACGTCCGACAGCCCGTTCTCGCCCGCTTTGGCGAGTGCCCGGAAGAACGCGAGATGGTTCGGCGCGCGCAGGTCGGTCAGGAGCCGGGTGACCCAGACGAGCATGTCCGCGCGGAGGTCGCCGGTCGCGGGCAGCGGGGAACGCTCGCTGAGCTCCTCCACGACCGTGTCGATGATCAGGCCCTCCGCGGTACGCCAGCGGCGGTAGATGGTGGCGATGTGCACGCCGGACTTGGCCGCGACGGCGGCCAGGTCGACGGTGCCGTCCGTGGATTCGGCCAGGAGCTCGCGGGTGGCCGTGTGGACGGCGTCCCTGGTTCGGGCGGTACGTCCGCCGGGACGCGTCACACCTGTCGCTTGGGCCACGAGGAGAGCTTATCGCGAATCTGTTGCGTTAGCACTCTCGGGCGCGCTAGCGTTAAACGCGAAAGATTCGCATCAGGGAGATGAGGGGTCATGAAGGCTTTGATCGTCGGTGGCGGGATCGCGGGGGACACGCTGGCTTTGCTGCTGGAGCGGGACGGCTGGCTGGTGACCGTCGCCGAGATCGCGCCCGCGCTGCGGACCGGCGGGCAGACCGTCGACCTGCGCGGGGACAGTCGCGAGGTGCTGGAGCGCGCCGGTCTGCTCGAGAAGGCATTGGACTGCTTGGTGCCGCAGCGCGGCGCCGCGTGGATCGACGAGAACGAGCGGCCGCTCGCCACGATGCCGGTGGAGGCCTTCGACGGCCAAGGACTGGTCTCGAAGGAGGAACTGCTGCGCACCGACCTCGCGCGGATCATCCACGAGGCCGCGGGGCCCGGCGTGACGCACCGCTTCGGCGAAACCGTCGAGGCGCTCGAAGACAGCGAAAACGGGGTGCTGGCCCGATTCCGCGGCGGCGACGAGGGGACGTTCGACCTGGTCGTCGGCGCGGACGGCGCGCACTCGCGGGTACGCGCGCTGCGTTTCGGCCCGGAGGAGCGGTTCCGCAAGCCGCTCGGCCTGGCGCACGCCTGGTTCACCCTCGAGGAGAAGCCCGGGACGCCCGCGCTCGACGGCTGGTTCCTCATGCACAACGCGCCCGGCCGACGCGCCGTGGCCGCCAGGCCGGGGCATGCGGGTCAACAGGAGATCGGCATGACCTTCGGCGCCGACACGCTGCCGCCGCGCGGCGACAACGAGGCCAGGTTCGCTTTGCTGGAGCGCACTTTCGCCGACGTCGGCTGGCGCACGCGGGAGTTCCTCGACGCCGCCGCGACCGCTTCGGACTTCGCGCTGGACACCCTCGATCAGGTACACATGCCCGCTTGGCATGACGGCCGGGTGGTGCTGGTCGGCGACAGCGCCTGGTGCGCCAGCCCGCTCAGCGGCCTCGGGACCGCCTTGGCGTTGCGTGGTGCCGACGAGCTGGCGTCCGCGCTGCGCGAGGCAGGGAACCGGCTGCCCGAGGCGCTGGCGGCGTTCGAGTCGGCGATGCGGCCCAGGGTCGCGTCGGCGCAGAAACTGCCGCCCGGCCGGGTCGCCGCGGCCGCCCCGAAGTCGAAGTGGGGCATCAGGTTCAACGCCTGGGTGATGCGCACGGTCCAGTCGAAACCGCTGCGGCCGCTGGTGAACCGGGCGTTCGCCGCGACCGAGCACGGCCGCGAGCCGGTCGCGTCCACGACGTGAGAAACGTCGGTCCCGCGGCTTAGGGTGAAGGAGTGACCACGCACTCGCTGCCGGCGGCCTCGCGGTGCTGCTGGCCAGCGGGATCGACCCGTGGGAGCTGCGCAAGGACCCCGGCGAGCTGACCAGGCACGGCCGGGTACGCGCAGCAGATCCGCGACGATCCGCTGACCTGGCGAGGCGGCCTGCGGCTGGAGACGCTGCACGCGCTCGTCGAGGCCGCGCCGCGAGTGGCCGAGCTGCTGCCGGACGCCCGTGCCGTCGTCTTCCCCGAGGACCGCCACAACATCCTGAACGAGCTGGACCGCGAGGACGTCTATCGGGTGCTGGCCGAATTCGTCAGGGAGCGCGTACTGGGCTGAGGCGCGCTCACGTGGGCCATTGCTGGCCGCGCATCCAGCTGTCGAGCGCGATGAGGGTCTTCGTGCCGGTGACCTGGTGGTGGGTGCGGATCTCGTCGATGGTGCGCTGCAGGTGGGCCATGTCGCGCACGCGGAGCCAGACCAGCGCGTCCGGGTCGCCCGCGATGGTGAAGACCGCCTGCGCCTCGGGCATGCGGGTGGTCGTGCGGACGATTTCGCCGACCTTCGTCGTGCCGGTGAAGCGGAGTTCGGTGAACGCCTCGATGCCCCAGCCGAGCTTGGTGTGATCGAGCTGGACGGTGTAGCCGACGATGACGCCGGTCTCCTGCAGGCGGTCGATGCGGCGTTTGACCGCCGCGGTGGACAGCGTCACGCGGGCGCCGATGTCGGCGAGGGTGCGCCGGGCGTCCTCGCGCAGCAGCTCCAGGATCTCGCGGTCGGTCTCGTCGATCAGCATGGGGCCGGAGCGTACTCTCGCGCAACAAATGTCGTCCAGAAGCACTTGTGGCGTGGATCTTTTGCGTCGCGACCGCGAAATGCCGTTCGGGTATTGCGAGCGGGTGTGACGCACAGGTCTCCTACTCCGAACGACGGCGGAGGAGGACGGTGTGGTGGAGCAGTTCACGCTGGAAGACCGGTACCTGCGGGAAGACGGCACCGTCTACCTCAGCGGGGTACAGGCACTGGTCCGGATGCTGTTCGACCGGGTGCGGCACGACCGCGCGAACGGGGCGTCGCCCGCCGTGTTCGTCTCCGGGTACGAGGGCTCGCCGCTGGCCGGGTACGACCTCGAACTCGGGCGGCGGTCCGCGCTGCTCGACAAGCACAACGTCGTGCACCGGCCGGGGCTGAACGAGGAGCTGGCCGCGACCTCGGTCATGGGCAGCCAGCTCGCCGGTGCCACCGGGATCTGGTACGGCAAGGCTCCCGGGCTCGACCGGGCCACCGACGCGCTGCGGCACGCCAACCTCGCGGGCACTGCCCCGGCCGGTGGCGCGGTGGCGCTGGTCGGTGACGATCCCAACGCGAAGTCGTCCACGGTGCCGTGTGTCTCCGAACTCGCGCTGGCCGACCTGGCCATGCCGGTGTTCTTTCCGTCGGACTCGCAGGACGTGCTCGACTTCGGCCTGCACGCCGTCGAGCTGTCCAGGGCGAGCGGGCTGTGGTCGTCGATGAAACTGGTGGCCAACGTGGCCGACGCCGCGGGCACCGCCCATGTCCGGCCACAGTGGACGGCGCCGGTCCTCTCGCCCGGCTTCAAGCCGTATCGGCACGAGCCGAGCGCGCGGCTGCTGGGCACCACGCTGATGAATCTCGAACGCAGTCTCTTCACCGAGCGGCTGCCGCTCGCGGTGGAGTACATCCGGGCGAGCGGGATCAACCGGATCGTCCACAAGGGACCCCAGGATCGTATCGGGATCGCCGCCGCCGGGAAGTCCTATTTGGACTTGATGCAGGCGCTGCGCTTGCTCGGGCTGGACGAGGAAGCGTTGACCCGTAACGGGATCCGGGTACTGAAGCTCGGCGTGATCTATCCGCTCGAACCGTCGATCGTGCGCGAGTTCGCCGACGGGCTTTCCGAGATCGTGGTGATAGAGGAGAAGCGGTCGTTCGTCGAAGCGGCGGTCAAGGAGGTGCTGTACGGCACCGCGGGCGCGCCTGCCGTGCACGGCAAGACCGGGCCCGACGGCCGCACCCTGTGTAGCGAACTGGGCGAACTCGATCCCGAGAGCGTCGCCACCGCGCTGGCGGGCCGGCTGGGTGAGATCCCATCGGTGAGCGCATGGCGGCAGCGGCGGCGACGGGACCGTATCGCCGTGCCGTTGCTGACGCGGACGCCCTACTTCTGCTCGGGCTGCCCGCACAACTCGTCGACCAAGGTGCCGGAGGGGACCGTGGTCGGCGGCGGGATCGGCTGCCACGCGATGGCGTTGTTCATGGAACCCGAGCAGGTCGGCGACGTCGTCGGGCTGACCCAGATGGGCGGCGAGGGCGCGCAGTGGATCGGCATGGCGCCGTTCGTCGAGGCCACGCATTTCGTGCAGAACCTCGGTGACGGCACGTTCACCCACTCCGGCAGCCTCGCGGTGCGCGCCTCGGTCGCCGCCGGCGTGAACATCACCTACAAGATCCTCTACAACTCGACGGTTGCGATGACCGGTGGCCAGGACGCCGTCGGCGGGCTCCCGGTGGACCGGCTCGCGGCGCTGCTGCTGACCGAAGGCGTCGCCAAGGTGGTCATCACCACCGACGAGCCGAGCAGGTTCCGCCGGGTGCGGCTGCCAGGGGGAGTGGACGTCCGCCACCGCGACGAACTGCTGAGCACGCAAGAAGAACTGGCCGCGGTGCCCGGCGTGACCGTGCTCATCCACGACCAGGAATGCGCCGCCGAGAAGCGCCGCAAGCGCCGCCGCGGCAAGCTGGAGACCCCGGCGGCCAAGGTCGTGATCAACGAGCGGGTGTGTGAGGGCTGCGGCGACTGCGGCGCCAAGTCCAACTGCCTGTCGGTGCAGCCGGTCGCCACCGAGTTCGGCCGCAAGACCGCGATCCACCAGTCTTCGTGCAATGTGGACTATTCATGCTTGGCAGGCGACTGCCCGTCGTTCATGACGGTGGTGCCCAGCGGCCGCAAGCAGCGGCGCGGCCTGGGTGAGCTCACCGCGGCCGAACTGCCGGAGCCCGCGCGCACCGGCACCGACGTCACCGTCCGGATCACCGGGGTCGGCGGCACCGGCGTGGTCACCGTCGCGCAGATCCTCGCCACCGCCGCCGTGCTCGAAGGCAGGCAGGTGCGGACGCTCGATCAGACCGGCCTGGCGCAGAAGGGCGGCGCGGTCGTCTCCGATCTGAAGATCACCGCAGGCCCGGTGGCGCAGGCGCCGAAGCTCGCGACCGGCGAATGTGACCTCTACCTGGCCTGTGATGTGCTGGTCGGCGCCGACCCGGCGTACCTGTCGGTCGCCGATGCCGCCCGCACGACCGCGGTCGTCTCCACCACCGAGGTGCCGACCGGCCGCATGGTCGTCGACACCACCGTGTCCTTCCCCGACGCCGCAGCCGTGCGCGGCGCGATCTCGGCGAACGCGGCACGCACCGTCGCGCTCGACGCCCGCGCGCTGGCGGAGACCCTGTTCGACGACGACCAGTTCGCCAACATCCTCCAGCTCGGCGCGGCCTACCAGACCGGCGTCATCCCGCTGGACGCGGCGAGCCTCGAACGCGCCATCGAGCTCAACGGGGTCGCGGTCGCGGGCAACCTCCAGGCGTTCCGTCGTGGCAGGCAGCTCGTCGCCGATCCCGAAGCGCTGGCGTAACTAGTCAGGTGGTTGCTGGGTTGGTTGGTAGCCAGGGGTTGCCGGTGATGGCGTTGTGGAGTGCGGTCAGGATGTGGATGCCGTTTTT
>NZ_JBHWEB010000189.1:0-12876 GCF_042734395.1 Amycolatopsis sp. NPDC059657
CATCGGGATGCTCAGTCCCGACAACTTCGAGCAGTCACTCCGCATGGCTGCCTGAACCCTCGTAAGCCCCTGTCCACCATTCGGGGTGAACCTCAGGCCTGTTCGTTGCTGCGGTAGAGCTGCACCGCCTTATCGATGCTTGCCGAGTGCGTCTCCAGCAAGCTGACAAAGCTCTGCTCACGGCTTTGCCATGCCTGTTTCACGGCGGCGAGCTTGGCCATACTGGCCGACCCTGGAATGCCTGCGTCACCGCCCGGGACTGTCGCGGCGCAGTCCACACCGCGAATCCCCTCTGCCACTCGTGATGCGGCATCTCCGGTGTGCTTGATCTTGTCGATCATGACTTGGTAACCCGACATCGTGACTCCCTCCCCGTAGTCAGTTGGTGACACTACGGAGAGAAACTCGCTGGATCAACACCTCTGACCAGCGCGGGTGACAGTCGGGGATTCTTACTCATCTCGCTCTAGGTAGAACCGCTTAACCCAGGTAGGTGACGGGTGCGACGCTCAAGTTTGTCTGGGGTCACCCGGTCACACAATTGCAGTGTGACGCTGTCCTATGTCAGCTAGCTTGTGAGCATGACACTTGCCGATATCTCCCGGGAAGACGTACTCGCCGCTGTGGCTGAGTGTGATGATCTTGGGCGGCTGCAGTTCTTAGAGACTTACGGTTCGGCAGGCTCGGCTGATCGCGTCCTAGTTCATGAAGGTCGGCAGTATGACCCAACCGCTGTCGTTGGGGCGGCCCATCGACGCGCAAGTGGTCGTGACTTGTCCTCCGTTGTCCCGAGTATTGCCGAACGTGAACTCGTCAACTTGCTCAGCGGCTTCGGGTTTGAGCTCGGTAAAGCCGGCTACGGCGAGATAGCCGGGGTTCCTGAGGGTACCGTATTTGAAAGCCGGAAAGCTGCGTCTCGTGTGCAGATGCACCGTGCGCTCATTGCTGGGATTGTCGGCAACGAACGTGATGGCGCGGAGTCCATCGTCGCTTCACATAAGTATGAAGACGACGAAGATTATGGGAACATGATTGTCTACACTGGTCATGGTGGCCGAGGGGATTCGGAAAAACAGGAAAGTGACCAGTCCTTCTCGGCTTCCGGGAATGCCGCGTTGCGAACTAGTATGGTCACTGGCGCGCCTGTCCGTGTGGTACGTGGGCACAACCCGCGACGTCACAACCCGCATGCGCCGGAGTCTGGCTACCGGTACGACGGCTTGTTTAGGGTAGAAAGCGCTTGGATTGAGCCGGGGATTCGCGGGTTCAAGGTTTGCCGATTTCGACTGTTCAAAATATCTGCCGAAGTCGGGTTGTCTCCAGAGTTGTCGGCTACGGGTGAGGCTTGGTCTCTCGAGCTACCGACAGGAAATGTGTCGCCTGGCCGCAGATCTTCGATGGTGCGTAGGGTCATTCGCTCAACGGTCGTGGGTGACCGTGTGAAGCGAATTCATGATCACACTTGCCAGTTGTGTGGGATCCGGTTGTCGGTGAAAGGCCGCGGATACTCCGAGGGGGCTCATATCCGACCGCTGGGGCGTCCGCATGCTGGCCCGGATATCCCTAGCAACGTCCTGTGCTTGTGCCCGACGTGTCACGTTCTATTCGACTACGGCGAGCTGGCCGTGGCCGGCGACCTCACGGTGATCCAAGCTGGAGAGCGTCTCGACAGGAAGCTTCGGGTGCACGATGGCCACGGGGTTGGGGCTGAGTATCTCTCCTACCACCGAGAGACGGTTGGCCGGTTTTAGTGGTCGCCGGTTGAATAGGCCACGTGACCTGGTTCTCTGACAAAGATCTCCGCGAGCTCGCCGGCAGTGCTTCCTACTCGCGTGGCGCTGGGTACGTGCATGCCGTCGAGGGCGTAGATCCGCTGGTCGACGGTGTGAAGGCCGTAGTGCAGGGCACCGACCGCTACACGGTCAGGCTCAAGGACGTCCGCGGCGAACTAGTCGGCGAGTGCACGTGTCCGCACGCCGCGAGCGGGATCTTCTGCAAGCACTGCGTGGCGGTCGGGCTGGCGGTGCTCCGGAAACCACCCAAAGCGAAGCCCGACCTGCGCGGGTACCTCGAGTCGCTGGAGAAGGTGCGCCTGGTCGAGTTGCTGCTAGACCAGGCGGGCGAGGACGAGGCGCTATTCCGGCGGCTCGCGCTGAGGGCGGCTGGTGGGGACATCGGCGAGCAGGTCGAGGGCTTGCTTAGCTCGCACACGGAGGACTACGCCAAGAAGGCCAGCGACGTGCTCGACGCGCTGGGGGTGATCGCCGACGATGAACGGGTAGTGCCGGTGGCCCGGCGGGTGGTTGATCTGCTCGCTGAGGCCGCGGAGGTGGTCGAGGACCCGTATGGGCTGGTCGACGAGCAGACGCAACGGGCGGTGAGCCTGTACGCCGAGCTGTGCGCAGTGCATCCGCCGGATCCGAAAGAGCTCGCTGGGTGGTTGCTGCGGCTGGACCTCGTGGTGGACTTCAACCTGCTCGACTTCGCAGAGGGGCTCGGTGATGCTGGGGTCGCTGAGCTGAGGCGCGTGGTTGAGCAGGAGTGGCGGGACGGCGGTACGAACCGGCGCAGGCTGCTGCAGCTTCGTGAAGGGCTCGCGACGCTGGCGGGTGACAACGACGAGTTCGTGGACGCGGTGCGGGATGGGGTGGATGGGCCGCAGGACTACCTGCGCGTCGCGCGGGCGCTGCGGAGTGCCGGGCGGGTTGCTGAGGCTGTTGAATGGGCGGTCAAGGGGATTCCTGTAGTCGCCGCTTATCAGCGTCAAGAGATGGTCAGGTTTCTGGTCGAAGTCGGGGAGGCCGATCGCGCGCTAAGCCTCCAGAAGCGGATGCTGGACCACAACCCGAGCCGTGAGAACTACCTCGCATTCAAGGATCTCGCCAGGCGGTTGGGGAAATGGGACGACCACCGGCAGTGGGCGTTGAGTCTTCTTCCTGGTGGTGATCTGCTGGTTCGAGCTCTTCTTGACGAGAATGAGCTCGAACGAGCCTGGACCGCGTTCGGTGAGTTTGGTTGTGAGGAAACGACCTTGCTGAGGCTCGCCGACGCACGCGTGGTTACGCGACCGGCTGACGTAGTACCGATCTACCGCGCGTTGGTCGAGGACACGATCGGGCGTGGGAGCTGGGACAAGTACAAGGCCGCGGTCGGCTTACTCGTGAAGCTCAGGCGCGCTGACCCAGACTTCGATAGCTACGTGGCCAGGCTTCGGTTGAAGCACAAGCGGAAGTCGACGCTCATGCGTGAGCTGGACAAGGCGAAAATGTATTGACGGTCCACAAGGGATGCGTCAAGGTGGAGGCATGACACAGCAGCCGCACGCCTATACCGCGCAGGGACACTGCGCGGGACTTGTGCTGCTCTACGGAGGTTCCCCACCGTGACGTAAACCGTCGCGCTGGGGAGCCGTCCGCTGAGGTGGGCGGCTTTTTTCATGTCAAGGGGTGGGGACGGGCCATGGTGGCCCAGCTGGCTGTAAACCAGTCGTGCGTAAGTACACAGGCGGTTCGATTCCGTCCCTCACCACCGCCGGGCGGCGGAGCTGATGCATCGTCGTCGCCCGGGCCAAACTCAGGAGGAAGAGATGCTGCGCGAAGTCGATCTCGAAGTGCTCAACTCGGTCACCAAGTATCCGTCGATCCCGACGTATCACGCGTTGGATCCGAAGAACGGTTCGCTGACCGAGAATCCGGTCGCGTTCGATGGTCCGGTGCTGGGTACCGAGAAGATCGACGGTACCAATGCGCGGATCATCTCCTTGCCGGACGGTAACTATCTGCTCGGCAGCCGAGAGGAGCTGTTGTACGCCAAGGGCGATCTGATCGGCAACCCGTCGCAGGGCATCGTCAGAGCGCTCAAGGAGCTGGCCGAGCGGCTGGAGCCGGAAACCGAGAAAATCCGCGTGCGGTTCCTCGAGGTTTACGGTGGCAAGGTCGGTCAGGCCGCGAAGCAGTACAGCGGTGAGCTGAACGTCGGCTACCGGATGTTCGACTCGATCGTCGTCGAGGACGAGATGCTTGCCAAGTCGCGGCAGGAGATCTCGGCTTGGCGGGAGGCGAATGGTCAGTCCTTCCTCAACGAAACCGACCTTCAACGGCAGGCTGAAAAAGACGAGATCGAGCTTGTTCCGCGACTGTTCGAAATTGACAGTTTGCCTGTTGAGATCGACAAGATGCGGGACTTTCTCGGCGAAAAGCTGCCCGAGACGTTGAGTGCTCTCGACGAGAACGCGGGCGGTCGGCCGGAAGGCATCGTGTTGCGCACCAAGGATCGGAAGACCATCGCCAAGGCGCGGTTTCAGGACTACGACCGCACGCTGAAGCGCCGGAAATAACGCTGCGGCGGACCTTGAAAGTAGGTCCGCCGCAGCGGAAAGCCCTTGTAGCCCAACTGGTAGAGGCACCGGATTCAGGATCCGGCCAGTCCAGGTTCGACTCCTGGCAGGGGCACCTCTTACGGGACGCGGATGGCCGCGGCTCCCGCGAGTACGAAGAACACCAGTAATACCAACGTTCCCGTGTGGCCGCCGGAACTGCTGGTGACGACCTGCTCGACTGCTCCCGTGAGCTTGATGCCGCAGTCGGCCGTGACCGTGTGGGTGCCCGCTTCGATCCGGGTGAACTCGACCGGGGATTTGAAATGGCCCGTCGCGTCGGCGACCGTCGAACCGACCTTGTCGCCGTTCGAGGTCAGGGTGACCGAATGACCTGGCTCGCAGCCGTTGCCGGTCGCGGACAGGGTGTCACCTGGCTGGATGCTCGGGTGGTCGAGCACCAGCACGCCGTCGGCCGGGGTAGTGGTCGTCGTGGGGGTTTCCGACGTCACAGGGGTTTCCGAGGTGGGCGTGGCCGAGGATGACGAAGTCGTCGTCGTTGGCGTGGTCACCGAGGGCTTGGTCGGGGTGGTCTTCGGCGGGGTCGTGGTGACCGGCGGCTTGGTGGTCACCGGGGGCGGGGGAGTCGTCGGGGTGACGATCGCGGGGACCCGGAACGTGCCGCTCGCCGTCTCCGGCTGGCTGGTGCAGGTCGCGGTGACCGTGTAACTACCCGGCTTCGCGGTCGCCGGGACATTGACGCCGACCGAGCCGCTGTCCGCGGGGGCCACTTTGGACGTGAGCAGGGTGCCTGCCCACGTGAAATTGATGATCCGGCATTTGTAGAAGCCGGCCCAGCCGATGGTGAACGCGCTACCCGCCGGCCCGCTCGATGGTTTCAAACTAACCGAAGGTGGTACTTGTGCGTTGCCGGGATTCGAAAGTGCCAGTAAAAGACACATCCCGGCTACGAGACCGAAAGTCAACCGAACCATCATCCGCATCGGAACGTCCCTCAATCGCTCAGTACTCGCTGTAGCATTCCTGACCAGTCCGACAACGCAAGCAGGAGTACCCAATGAGACGTGTCATGGCGGCGGCGGTTGCGTTGGGAATCGTCTTACTCGGGGCGTCGCCCGCGTCGGCTGATCAACTGAGTCTCTCGGTCACGATCAACGGGAAGCCGACGGCCGACAACACCGTCCCGATCGACCCGGCGAGCCAGGTCAACCTGGTCGTCACGGCCGTCAATGACACGAACGCACCCGTGAAAGTACGGAGCGTGCGGCTTTCGGGTGTCGCGCTGGCGCTGACCTTCTTCGCTTACGACACGACCGCGCCGTTCGAGGTGCCCGCGCATGGGAAAACCACGCGGACCTTTGTTCTCGATCTTGGTGATCTGAGTGGGCAGGCGATCGGACTGCTCCCATCATCGGTTGAATTGCTCGACGCGCAACGGCAAACGCTGGGTGAATCGACCACAGTGGCCGATGTCCAGGGTTCTTTCTGGTCGGTTTACGGGGTGTTCGGGCTCGCGATGCTCGTTCTCACGATCATCGCCTGGGTGACCGCGTTGCTCGCGCTCGCGCGGCACAAGCTGGCGCCGAACCGGTGGCGGCGCGCTCTCCGCTTCCTTCCGGCGGGGTTCGGGACCGGGCTGGTCGCCGTCGTGACGCTGTCCGTGCTGCGGCTGGTGCCGCCCGAACCCGCGATCGAGATCCCGGTGGTGCTCGGCGCGGCCGCGATCGCTTTGCTGCTCGGGTATCTCACGCCGCACCCGGCGCCTCCTAAGATCGAAGCCCAAGCAGAAGACGTCACCGTCAACTTCAACGCCACCACTGAGGGATTCCCGCAATGAGCGCTCCGGCCGACTTGGTCGCCGCACTACCGCAGTACGCAATCGGGGATGAGATCGGCGTCGGCGGGATGGGGGTCGTTTTCGCGGGCGTCCACCGGTCGCTGAACCGGCAGGTGGCCATCAAGCAGCTGCCGTGGGACATGGTCGACCACAAGATGAGCGCCGAGCTCTTCGACCGCGAGGCCCGCGTGCTGGCCAGCCTCGACCATCCGCACATCGTGCCGGTCTACGACTACGTGCGCACCGGGCGCGAGAACCTGCTGGTGATGGAACGGCTCGACGGCGGCACCGTCTACGACCGGTTCCACGGCGCCGGGGTCAGCGGGGAGCAGGCCTGCGCGATCGGGCTCGCGATGTTGGCCGGTCTGCACGCCGCGCACAACGCCGGCGTGCTGCATCTCGACGTCAAGCCGAAGAACCTGCTGTTCACCACGCAAGGCGTCATGAAGGTCGCCGACTTCGGCATCGCGCAGGTGATCAGCGAAGGCGCCACGCTCGTCACGCACGGCGGCGACGTGCTCGGCACGCCCGCCTACATCGCGCCGGAGCAGGCGATGGGCAACGCACTGAGCCCCGCGGCCGACGTCTACTCCGCCGGCACCGTCCTTTACGAACTGCTCTCCGGTGAGCTGCCGTTCGACAACACTCGCGGCGCCATCGCGATGATGCGCCAGCACATGTTCACCGACCCGCGGCCGATCTCGAACGTTCCCGCGCCGATCGCCGCGGTCATCATGCGCAGCCTCGGGCGCGAGCTGGACAACCGGTACCGCGAGGCCGAATCGTTCGCGGCCGACCTGGCCGCGGCGGCCACCAAGGTCTACGGCCAGGGCTGGCTCGAACGTTCACGCGTGCCGGTGCTGCACCTGGCGCCCCGCGTGATGGCGGGGCTCGCGACCGGTGCGACGACGCAGCCGGTCGTCGATTCCCGGACCGTGCCGGTGCAACGGCCACAGGCGCCTGCCGACCACACGCTCAATGCCACGCGCGCCGATCTCGCGCCCAGCACACCGGAGCCCGCGCAATCCGTGCTCTGGCTGCGGCTCGGGGCCGTGCTCGCGTTCGTGGCGCTGTTCGTGCTCGCTTTCGTTACCCCGCAAGAGATCAAGCACGACGCTTCCTATGATCCGCTGGACACCAAGACTGCCGACCTGAGTAAGCCGTTCGACATCGTCGGGTCCGGCAATCCCGAGCAGATCGCACTGGAACTCTCGGCGGCCGGTATTCCGCTGGGCTCGACGACGGCGTCGGCGAAGCCCAAGGGCGGCAGTACTTTCGTCGCGAAGACCGAGATGCCCGCGATCACCCGGTGGATCGTCGGCGGCACCGTCACCGGCACGCTGACCGGGCCGGGCATCGTGCCGCAGACGTTCACCTTCCGCACCACGCAGCATCCGCTCGCGAGCGCGCTGGGCGCCGGCAGTCTGATCCTCGCTCTGTTCGCGCTGGCTTACCTGGAATCCGGACTGCGGACCGTGCGCAACGGACACCGCTGGCGTGGCTCGTCGGTCGGCGGCCCGGTGCTCGGGTTCCTCTTCGGGGCGGCCGTGTGGATGGTCGTGTCGACCATGACCGGCCATGAGCCCTCGGTCATGTTCGGGGTCGGCTGCGGTGTCGCGGGCGCGGTGGGAGCGATCCTGCTGGTGTTCGCCACGCGAAAGCGTCACTCGACGTGATCTCTGTGCTTGAGCTCTTCGTGGAGGATCGTGCCGACCTTGTCGTGCGCCACTCGTAGCGACACCAGCGCGACCGCGACGAGGAACATCGCGAGCGCGGCGTACGCCGAAACCTTGATCGACAACGTGAAGGTCAGCAAGATCAGAACCAGTGACACCACGATGAAGATGGCGGTACCCAGCAATTTCGGGTGATGAAGCGGCTTCAGCGCGATGCTCACGGATGGCCTCCTGGTGTTCCGCGTTGTCCGGGCGGATGCGTCTTACTGGTCGTCTCCTGACTCTTCGCCGTTACGGAACGTAAAGTTGAAATTTGAACTTCTCACTCTAAGGGTGGAACGCGCGGCTGAGCTCTGACCGGCCGCGGACGCCGAACTTCGCGTACGCCCTGCCCAGGTAGTTGTCGACCGTGCGCACCGAGAGCCCCAGCTGCTCGGCGATGCGGCGGCTGGACAGCCCGGCGACCGCGAGTGCCGCGACCTCGTGCTCGCGCCGGGTGAGCACCGCGCGCAGGCCGCTCGCGTCGAGCAGCGGGGTGTGGGCGCCATGGCAGCGTTGCGCCAAGACGGCGGCACGCTCCAGCACGACGTTGGCCAAGGTGCGCTTGCCGTCGGAGCGGTACAGCGCGCCGGCGGTGGCCGCGGCTTCGGCGGCGTGGAGCAGCAGACCGCGGTCGGCGAAGATCCAGGCCGCCTGCTCCAGTGGCTCGGGATCCTTGGCGGCCAGGCCTCGGGCGGCCGGTGCGAACAGCGAACCGAGCGCGGTCAGCCGCGCGTGTACCGCGGGCGCGTCGCCCAGCCGCGCGGCGTCGTAGAGCGCCCAGCCCTCGACGGTCGGCTGGCCGAAGTCGCGCGCGAGATCCGCTGCGGCGCGAGCGGCGGCCGCCGCGGCCAACCGGTTGCCGAGCGCGGCGAGCGTCCACGCCTTGTCGAGTTCCATCCATGGCTGGAACAGCCTGCTGGTCTGGCGTTCCGGGCTGCGCGCGCGGTCGAGCAGCCGGGACGCGAGGCGCCCGTCGCCCGCCAAGGCGAGCGCGCCTGCCAGCGAGGCCAGGCACGGCGCGGCGAGCCGGAAGGTGTCGTACTCCTTGAGAAGGCTCAACGACTCTCGCAGCGACGCCGCCGCCACGCGCACGTCTCCCTGCGCCTTCGCGGTGGCGCCGAGGAAACCGGCCCAGGCGCCGATGTTCTCGGACTCGTCGCGGAGCGCGGCCTTGTACTCGCGTTCGGCCAGCTCACGGGCCTCGCTCAGCCTCGCGTTGGCGAGCAGGCCCATCAGCCTGCCGCAGCCGACTTGCGTCGCGCCCCAAGGGACTTCGGCCTGATGCGCGGTCGCGACGTCCAGTCCGAGCCGGTAGATCGCGCTGGCCCGCGCGGTGTCGCCGAGCAGGCCGGCCGCCGCGCCCGCGCCGGTCGCCGCCCACACCACGGCCTGCGGTTCCGCGTCCGGTGTGGCGAGCACGGCCTCGCCGACCTTGAGCGCGTCGGTGCAGCGGCTGTCGAACATCAGGATGAGACTGTGGTCGCCGTGGTCACGCGGCGCGGCGACCGACGTTTCGTAGTGCCCGGCATGGCTGAGGACCTGGGCGAGCACATTCTCGGCACGCCAGCCGCCGCCGGAGTCGCGCGACGCGCGCGCGAGGCGTTCCGCGAGATCGAGGTCGAACCGGTCCATGGCCTGTTTCGCCGCGGTCAGCAGGATTTCCGCGTTGCCGGACTGACCGGCCATCAGCTGCCAGATGCCGACGCGCAGCGCGTCGTCGCGTCTTCGCATGGGCGACGAGATGGTCGCCGCGGCGAGCTTGCCCGCGAGGTGACGGGTGCGCGATCTGGTCATGGCCGAGCGGATGACCTCACCGTGCAGCGGATGGGAAAGCCTTGCCAGTACCCGACTTCCGCTGCGCTCGATGACCGCGAGGCCGTGATGTTCGGCCGCCGTGATGGCCTCGGTCGAGGCAAGGCCTTCGAGCACGGTCATCGCCAGCGGCTCGCCGCAGGCGATCACCTCCAGCACACCCGTGATGGCGTCGCCCGCCGCGCTGAGGCGGTCCGCGACGATCTCGCCGAGCCGCGCGGTCGCGGGCACCGAGCCGGTCCAGCGCCAGCGGCCGCGACGGCGGCGCAGTGTCCCACTGTCGAAGCCCGCCTGCAGGATTTCCCTGAGCAGCAACGGGTTCCCCGCGCTGACACGGGACAGCCGCTGCCTGCTCACGGCGTCGAGCTGCTGCTCGAAGGTCTCGCTGAGCAGGCTGTCGATCGCGCTGCCAGGCAGCTTCGGCACCGTGAGGCGGGTGGCCTGGCCTTCCTTCCAGAGCGCGGTGATCGCGTCGGGACAGCGCTCACCGTCCCTGATGGTGAGCAGGCCGAATACCGGCGACCGCGTACTCAGGTGATGGACGACCGTGGCGGACGCGTCGTCGAGCAGATGCGCGTCGTCGACGACGATCGCGGGCCGCTCGGCACGCTCGAAGCGCGCGGCGACCTGCCGGAGCAGGGTGCGGCGGTCGGCATGGCCGCCTTCGGGGAGCAGATGGGACACCGCGCCGAACGGGATCGCCGAGCCCGCACGGGTCGCCGCGACCCATTCGACCGCGTACCCGGCCGCGCGCAGCCGCGTCCACACTTCCCGTGCCAGCCGGGTCTTTCCTATCCCCGCGGCACCGGAAAGCACCACGTCCTCGCCGCGCGCCGCAGCGGCGAGGACGGTCTCCAGCTGCCCGCTCCTGCCCGCGAGCGTCCATTCCTGTCCCAGCACCGGTCGGGTCACATGTGCTTTTCGGACGAGGCCGGCGATTCGGTACGGAAAACACCCACAGTTGCGACATTCGGCCGAGTGACCTGGACTGACGGGCTTAGGTAGTCGCCTTCCGCGCACGTATGAGAACACTGGGTTGCGGACTAGGCCGCTAGCCAGTATGGTGATCAGTGTCAGGCGCGGTGAGTGACCGCAGTGGGCGTCACCGGGCTTGGCTGCACAAAGTGAAAGGGGCGGCGACCGTCTTGCGCGGTCGCCGCCCCTGACAGAGTTCTTTGAAAGAGAGCGTCAGCTAGCCAGAAAGAGAGGGGTGATCGGATTCGGGATACCAGGTGTCCGGCGGGCAGACGATCTCGTCGAAGCGGAGCACGGCGCCGTCAGCGCCGAACACTGTCACGCGATGTTCGAGCACCGCGGACGGACTGGCGAGGTCGAGCTGACGACGCTCGGCCGGAGTGGCCAGGCGAGCCGAATTCTCGCGAAGCGTACGCGTCGGATGGTGGCCGGCGGTCGCGGCGAGATAAGCCTCGACGCCCTCTGGCGGCTGGGCGCGCTCAAGCAGAAGCGGCGCCTCGTCGGCGAGCCTGGGTGCGAACCATGAGGTCTGGATCCGGGCAGGCTCGTCCTCGCTGTTGTGGATGAGCAGCTGTCGCCGGAGAAGTTCAGCCTCCTCCGGCTCGCCGAGCGCGTGCGTGGCCTGAGCGGGCCCAGGCGCGAGCTCGACCGCGAGGAACTCGGTGCGGAAGCTGACATCGACGGTCAGCATGGCCGATGGATCGCCGGGCAACGCCTCGCGGACGTAGCTGCCCGAGCCTTGGCGTGCCTCGATGTAACCCTGGTGCTTCAACAGGTCGAGCGCCGCGTCGGCGGTCGGCCGCGAGACCTTCCAGAGCTTCATCAGGAAGCGACCGGATGGGACTTTGTCGCCGGGCTTGAGCTCGCCCGCGATGATCTGGTCCCGGATCGGCGAGGCGATCTGCTCGTACTTCGGCGGGACCTTCTGGATTTCAGGCATGTCCGTCCTGCGGTCGACGAAGTGGCGTAGGTGTCTCGCCACTGTACCAGTCACGCGCTACTTTTGGTGGGATTTCGTCACCGAGAGTTCGTGCTGTCGGGAAATCACAGCTCGAAGTCGGCGCGCCGCGCCTCGGGTACCAGGTCGACGTACTCGGCGTTCTTCTTGACGAAGCCGCAGACGAACGGGCAGTACGGCAACACGCCGACGCCTTGCGTGCGCGCGTCGTCCAACGCCGCCCTGATGAGTTTGCTCGCCAGTCCCTGACCGCCGAACTCTTCCTTGATCTCGGTGTGGGTGAACGCCAGCTCGTCGCCTTGCCGCTCGTACTCGGCGAAACCGGCGAGCACGCCGTCCGCGAGCACCTCGTAGCGGCTCCGCTCGGAACTCTTCTCGACCTTGACGTCCACACTGCCTCCCTTGCCTTCTCATCCTAATGACCATGACCGAACTCACGTCCGACGCGCCGCTCTGCCTGCCGGGTGAACCTCGCCGGCGCCGCGATAATCACCCGGATTTCCCTGGCCAGGAGAGGAATCCGCGATGCGCCGGAATATTCAGTTCGTACTGGCCGGTGTCGCCGCGGTACTCGCGGTCGCGCTGGTGTTCTGGCTGGTCACGGCCAACCAGGGCACGGCGGCCGCCCCGTCCGCGAACGCAGGCGACGCCCGCGCTCAGCTGGAACAGCTCAAGGTCGCGCCGCGCGGCACGCTCGACGGCTACGACCGCAAGAAGTACCCGCACTGGTCCAATCAGGGGCAGAACTGCAACACCCGCGAGTTCGTGCTGAAGCGTGACGGCAAGGACGTCAAGGCCGGCTCCGACTGCAACCCGACCTCGGGTTCGTGGACCAGCCCGTACGACGGCGACACCTGGACCAAGCCGTCCGACGTCGACATCGACCACATGGTCCCGCTCGCACAGAGCTGGGTCAGTGGCGCGAAGGACTGGACGAACGAGAAGCGCGAGCAGTTCGCGAACGACCTCACGCGGCCGCAGCTGTTCACCGTGACCGACCGCGTCAACCAGCAGAAGAGCGACAAGGCGCCCGACCAGTGGAAGCCGCCGCTCGTCTCGTTCTGGTGCACGTATGCCACGGACTGGATCACGGTCAAGAACTACTACGCCTTGACGATCACCTCGGCCGAAAAGAGCGCGCTGACGCTCATGCTCGACAAGTGCTGACCTTGACTGTCGCGTAAGGACTCGTGAGTGTTGGGGGGGGGTGGAAACGGCGGGCAAACCAAACAAAACAAAA
>NZ_JBHWEB010000190.1:0-12856 GCF_042734395.1 Amycolatopsis sp. NPDC059657
TCCTCCTGCGATTGCTGGGAAAGCCGCCGCGCATCCGTCACCCGAACCTTCGCGTTCACACCACGATCATGCCATATTTGCCTTACGGATCAATAGAACCGTCGGCAACACTCACGACCTCAGGCCCGGGTCCGTCCCATGTAGACGTTCCGGGCCCGGTAGTAGGTGGAGCCCGAGGGGCCGGAGGAGCCGGAGGAGCCTTCCATCTGCAGGTTGATGATGAGCCACATCGGCTTGCCGACGAAGTTCGCGCCGCGGTGCTGGGCGATCCACTTGCCGTCGAGGTAGTAGTGGATGTCGACGTCGGTGCCGTTCACCTTGGTGATCCACGCGCGGTAGGTGTGCCATGAGCCGGGGTTCGATACGCCGACGATCGAGTTGGACCAGGCTCCACTCGCGTTCTTGTAGGTGTTGAACCAGTTGCGGGCGTCGCCTTTGAACTCGAGGATGTCGCTCTCCGGCGGCCAGCTGTTCGCGCCGGTCAGCCAGAACGCCGGCCAGGTACCGCGGCCCGAGGGCGCCTGGAAATCACCGCGGACCTCCCAGCTGGGGAACTGGTCGGTGACGGTGACCTGCTGCTTGGCGTGGACGGCGCCCGAGTGATAGTGGATCGGCAGGTGCGGATCGGCTGAGCTGTTGCCCTCGTTGCCGGAAATCCGGCTCGCCTTCAGCACCAGCACTCCGCCGCTTTCCAGGTAGACCTGGCTGTGGTCGGACGCGCTCGCGTACATCCGGGCGGTGCCGTTGTGGTCGGATCCCCAGGGGTAGCGGTAGTTCCACGCCGATTGCAGCGTCGAGTAGTTCGTGAACGAACCATCGAGCACCGTCTCGAACGTGGCCGCGGACGCGGGCAACGCGCTGCCGAGTGTGAGCGCGCCACAGCCCGCGACGAGGAATGTCCTTCGGTTCAGAGTCATGTGTCGACGCCCTTCGTCAAGGTAACGGCCGAGGTTTGATTCCTTCGAGGGTGGGAACGACCGGCGCGATCGAGCCGTCCGGTTTGAAGGTCAGCTTGTCCACAGTGGTCTCGCGGTGAGTGCCGTCACCGCTGGGGATGGCGAACCGGTGATAGGCGATGTACCACTCGTCGGTGCCAGGCACCTGCAGCATCGAGCTGTGGCCGGTGCCCTTGATGCCGAGCGCAAGGTCCTTGCTCAGTATCACGCCGCGGTTGGTGAACGGGCCGGTCGGACTGGTCGAGGTGGCGTAGGCGACGCGGTAGTTCTCGCTGCCGGTGTCGTCGACCGACCAGCTCAGGTAGTAGGTACCGGCGCGCTTCACCATGAACAGGCCTTCGCGGAAGCCGGTGAGGCCGGTGATCCGGCGCACCGCGGCCGGGTCGAACGAGACCATGTCCTTGTTGAGCGGGACGACGTACGCCGAGCCGTTGCCCCAGTAGAGATACGGCCGGCCGTCGTCGTCGGTGAACACCGCGGGGTCGATCGCCTGGCCGTCGTCGGGGTTGCGGCTGACGAGCGGCTTGCCTGAATCGACGAACGGGCCGGTGGGGGAGTCGCTCACGGCGACACCGATCTTCGCTTCGGCGCAGAAGTAGAAGTAGTACTTGCCGTCGCGGTAGGCGATCGTCGGCGCCCAGGCGTTCTTGTCCGCCCACGAGACACCGGGGCCCAGGTCGAGCGCGACGCCGTGGTCGGTCCACTTCACCATGTCCTTGGACGACCACACGGAGAATGTGGTGCTGCCCCAGCTTGGGAAGCCGTCGGTGGTCGCGTACAGGTAGTAGGTCCCGTCGAACACCGCGATGTTGGGATCCGCGTTCAGCCCCGGCACCAAGGGCGTGCGCATCTCCCGTGCGCTGACCGTCCACGTGCGACTGTCGCCGTGGGACATGACCCGATAGGTGACCGGCTTGTTGAGATCGACCGGCGAGCCGTTGCGGGGCTTGGTCGAGGTGCCTGGCGCCAGCCCGAACGTGGGAGCCAGGCGGCGGAGGTCGGTGCCCGGTTCGACCGGCAGGACGACGGTGCCCGCAGCCGGGTCGATGATCGCCGGGACCTTGAGCTCCGGCAGTGTGGCCGAACCGATGTTCGTCGCGTTGGCGGGCAGCGCGGCGACCTGGTCGGCGGTCAGCGCCCGGTTGTAGAGCCGGACGTCCTTCATCTTGCCCTTGAAGTACTTGTCGGCGGTGTACTGGGAACGGCCGAGATAGTTGGCGGTCGTGCGGCCGCCGCCGATGTCGGATGGCTTGAGTGTCACCGCGTCGTTGCGAGCGACGGCCACGCCGTCGACGTACAGGACCGCTTTGCCGCCGCCGATCGTGTAGGCGAGATTGTGCCAAGCCGCGCGGGAGAGCCCGCCCGGGGCGGACGCGTTCTGCTCGAAGCGCCAGTCGCCACTCGAGATCGCGGCTCTCAGCCCGTTGTCGGCACTGCCGCCGGTGCCGAACAGATAGCCGTTCCCGGCGCCCGAAGGCCCGGTATTGCCGAAGCCGTAAAGAAAATACGGCACCGCCTGCGCGGGATCGATGTACACGTCCGCGGCGACGGTGGCGGCGTCCGCACCCGCCAGCATGTTGTCCGGCAGGTCGACGAATCCGTTGGTGCCGCCGAAGGTGAGCGCGCCGCCGGACCAGCTCACGTCGCCCGACAGAGTGCCGTTGTAGCCGTGCCCGGTCTTGTCCACCGCGGTCGTGCCGGCGCGTCCGTCGAGCGGCCACTGCGCCACGAGACCGTTCTTGTCGGCCTTCACCGGGGTCACCGGTCCACCGGAAAGCCGGTCGTGCTCGGCCTTCGTGATCGGCAGGACCGTGCCGTGCCGGGGTGAGGCGGGCAGCTGGGCACCGCTGGACATCGTCCACTTGCCACTCGCGAGGTCGGTGGTTTCGAACGGCACGTAGCCTCGGCCGCCGAACTCGTCGATGAACAGGTACCACTTGTTCTCGGTGTTCGATTTGAACACCGTCGGGCCTTCACCTTTGTTGATGCCGGGGTCGCCCTTGCCGATGCATTCCGACACGAAGTCGTAGGAGAGGTCGAGAAGGTCGGTGGCCTTCTGTTCGACGATGAACTTGCTGCACGGGTTCGCGGAGCCTGGATCGCGTTCGTCCTTGGTGAACCGGTAGTACGTGCCCTTGTCCTGGATGACGGTGGAGTCGATGACCGAGTAGCCGGGGTCCACCCACACCTTGGCCGCGCTGAAGGTCTTGAAGTCCTTCGTGGTCGCGTACATCATCCGGTTGTAGCTGGAACCGGTGTGGCCCGGATCGTTGTCCGCGTACAGTTTCGACGCCCAGAACACGACGTATTCGCCGCGTTTGGCGTCCCAGTAGGCTTCCGGCGCCCAGGTGTTGCCCGCGGTCGCGGGGGAGACCTGCGCGGCGCGCTGCTGCGACCAGTGCACCAGGTCCGGCGATTCCCAGATCATGATCGAGCGGCTGCCGTGGCGCTGGGCCTTGTCCCAGTCGCCGTTGCCGTAGATCTTCAGGTCGGTGGCGAGCAAGTGGAACTTGTCGCCTTGGGGTGAGCGGATGATGAACGGATCGCGCACGCCCTTGTCGCCGAGCCCGGAGGTGAGCACCGGTTTGCCGTTGTTGCGTTCGTCGAACTTCAGCGGATCGTTTCCGCGGCTGGTGGCGAGGTAGATCTGCTCACCGTCGGCTGTGCCTTCCCCGGTGAAGTAGAAGAAGGCGTATCCGCCGTAGGCAGCCTGTGTTTTCGATGCTGGTTCCGCCACGGCGGCGGGCGCGGCGACCATTCCGGCGGCGAGCGCGAGGGCGAGTGCCGCTGCGAATCTGCTGAAGCGGCCACGTACAGGGGGCATCGTCGACCCTTTCCCGGCAGTTTCTGAGCAATGATGTTAACGTTAACATTCGCCTGAAGTGTCTCGACAGTAGAGCCAGGAGAGTGCGTGGTCAAGGCGCGGTGAAGACCATTGTGTTCGGCGCGCGGCCGCCCTATCGTGTGGGCAATCGAATCGCTTCGACAATCATCGATGATGTGCGAAGGAGGTCGTCGTGGCCAACCGTCAGCTCCGGAGGGCGCGGGCCGCGCTGGCGGCGATCACGGCGCTGGTGTTCGGCTGCCTGGCCGCGCCCGCCGAAGCCGGACCGGCCGGGCAGGGGCGCGCGAGTATCGACCTCGACGCGGGCTGGCGATTCCAGCGTGGCGACGTCCCGGACGCGGTGAAGCCCGGCTTCGACGACTCGGCCTGGTCACGGGTGAGCGTTCCGCACACCTGGAACGCCGAAGACGGCCAGGACGGCGGCGGGGACTACTACCGCGGGACCGGCTGGTACCGGAAACATCTCGTGGTGCCACCATCGATGGCAGGGCGCAAGCTTTGGCTGCAGTTCGACGGCGCGAACAGCACCGCGACCGTGTGGGTCAACGGCACGCGCCTCGGTGAGCACAAGGGCGGCTACTCCGGTTTCCGGTTCGATGCGACCGACGCGCTGCGGCCGGGGCGCGACAACCTGATCTCGGTCAGCGTGAGCAACGCTCCGGATCCGGCCGTCGCGCCGTTGTCGGGTGATTTCACCATGGGCGGCGGCATTTACCGCGAGGTCAGCCTGGTCGCGACCGACCGGCTGCACGTCGACATGCTCGACTTCGGCGGCCCGGGTGTCTACTCACGAGGCGGTCAGGGCTTCGCGGGCGCAGTGAGGTGGGCCGGCAGGGTGGTTTCGTGATCGGTTACAGCTTGTGCCAGTTGTTCTTCGGTGAGTCCTCGGCATTCGGAGAGGTCGGTACCGCGTAGGTCGGTGCTCTTGAGGGTCGCGCCGGTGAAATCAGTGCCGGATGTGGCCACGCCTCGGAGGTCGGCTGAGGTCAAGTTCGTACGTGACAGGCGGGCATCGGTCAGGTCGGCGTCGCGAAGGTCGGCGCCGGACAGGTCGGCGTTGATCAGAGTCGCTTGGTGCAAGCGCGCTTGGCCGAGGCCGGCGCGCGTCAAGATTGCGCCGGTCAGTTCGGCGGCGCTGAGATCCGCCTGGCGCAGGCGCAGGTCGCGCAGGTTGGCGCCGCCGACCCGGACGCCGCGAAGGTCCAGCGGGCTGTCCTCCGTCTTTCGTTTCGGCGGGAATCCGCGGTTGCGCAGTGCCGCCAGCGCCGCGGAGGCGTCATCGTGGTCTGGTGATCCGGTGGCGACCGTGTGGTGACGGAGAAACCCGGTGAGGCTTTCCAGTACCCGGTTCCGGTCGGTGGGGGAGTCGTGCAGGATCCGGTCCAGCGCTCGGACGCCGCCCGCACGGACGGTCTCGTCGGCGGAGCCGAGGTGGTCGATCGCGGCGTTGAAGCGGTCGGTGAACTGCTTGTCGCGGTCGAGGAAGAATTTCCGTCCGGTGTAATAGAGGCCGCCCCCGACGACCACCGCGCTGAGCACCGACCCGAGTAGGGTCCGGATGCCGCTCAGGGCGGCGAGGCGCTCGTTGGGGGTCAGGCGGGCCAGGTCAGGCCCGCCGATCCATGAGGTGAGCGGCCCGAACAGGAACCACAGCATGCCCACGCCCGCGACCACGCCACCGCAGCCTGCCAGGTATCGAACCCATGAACGAGTCATGCCGTCATTTCACTACGTCCGTCGGCGGGCCATGGCGGAGGGTAGGCGTTTCGGTACCATGGGCGATCGAGGGGGCTTCGAGGTGGAATTCGTGTTCATGCCGTATCCGGCCTGTGGGCATGTCTCGCCGATGCTCGCCGTAGCGGGCAGGCTCGCCGCGCGGGGCAGGCGGGTGCGGATGGTGACTGGCGGGCGGTTCGCCGAAGCCGTGCGTTCGGCAGGGGTCGAGCCGGTAGAGGTGGATTCCGCGTTCGACGTTCGCGTACCCGCCGGATGGGGGTGCCGTGACCTCGCCGAACATCGCCTGCTGTGGCTGGGCCGGCGCCACTTGGCCTCGGCCATGGCTACCGTCTGCCGCAGCGAGATCGCTCGGATCGGGTCTGGGGTCGTCGTGGTGGATCCGCACATGGCGTGGACCCGGAACCTCCGTGTCCCGCCGCGGGTCCGGACGGCTTGGATGTGCACGACGACGGGACGTCGTATCCGGCGCGGGCAGGGCTCGGTCCTGATCAACGGACTGGTAGAGCTCTTCGACGGCGCCGCGGCGGACCGTGTCAGGTTCGTGGGCCCGCTGCTCGGTGGCCTGGCCGTGCCGGATCCGGGGATTCCCTGGCACCGCGTGCGTGCGGGGAAGGTCCTCGTCGCCACGGTGGGGACGGTGTTCACGCAATCGGTCGAGCAGCTGCGAAGTGTGATCGCGGCGTTCGCGGGCTCGGGATGGACGATTGTCCTGTCCACCGGGAGGGTCCCGGTGTCGGCCTTGGGCAAGTTACCCGCCAACGTGACGGCATACCCCTGGATCCCCCAGTCCGAGGTGCTCGGGCACGCGGACGTGTTCCTGACCCACGGAGGGATGAATTCCGTGCTCGAAGCGATCGTGTGCGGTGTGCCGATGGCGATACGCCCCCGGAACGCCGAGCAGCGCAAGACGGCGAGAAGGCTTCAGAAGCTTGGAGTGGCCCGATTGATCCTGCCGGACGTGGGGCTCCGAGAACAGATCGAGCGAGTCGCCGATGACCAGCGGATCCGGGCATCCATGGCCCGGCTCCGGAAAAGCGTGCTGGACGCGCCCACGGCGGACGACGCCGCCGACGAGCTGCTCGCACTTTCCAGGGTCAGGTGAAGTGGTGAACCTGTCACTGAGGTGCCGTCAAAACCGGTAGGGTCACCGACGGTGCGACAACGGAGGGGAGCCGTGGTGATCGACCGGCCGTCGAGCCCGATGAACTTGCCCAAAAAGCCCCGGTTCGTCAACCGGCTCGCCGAGGTGGACGAGGTCGCGGATCGGCAGGCATGTGCGGTGGCGAACGGCGAGCCGCTCCTGGTGCTGCTGACCGGCCCCCAGGGCATCGGTAAGACGGTCCTCGCGGTCATCCTCGGATACCGATTCGCGCGTGATTATCCCGATGGGGTTCTGTATTGCGAGGCCAAGGGCTCGGACACGCGTGCTGCCTGCAGTGCCGACGAACTGGCCCGCCAGTTGCTTGTCCAGCTCGGAATTCCTTGGACAGAGGTCCCGGCCGCGCCGGGCGACCGGCTGCAGACCTTGCGCACCATGATGTCGGGCAAGCGGCTGCTGTTCATCTTCGATGACGTCGCGGTCGCTTCACAGATCGAGCCGCTGCTGGGGGACGTTTCCCGCTGCGCGGTGATCGTGACCAGCCGGAGCAGGCTGCAGAGCCTCGAGATCAACCACCAGTTCGTCTCGGTTCGCTTGCCTGGCTTCGACCAGGCGGCCGCACTCGAACTCGTTGGCGCCATCGCGGGCAAGGCGGTGCGGGACGTGCCCGAATCGGTGCTCGCCAGAGTCTGTTCAATCTGCGAAGGTTTGCCGCTGGCTCTCGCGGTGACCGCGGGCAAACTCGGTGCCGGCGACGAAACGCCGGAGGACATCGTCGAGCAACTGACGCGTAACGTCCTGGAGGCGCTCGATGTCGACGGGGACTTCGTGGTGAAGGTCCTCTTCGACGAGGTCTACCGTGAGCTGCCCGCTGACGATCGGCGCGCTTACCGGCTTCTGGCCCTGTCCGGGCCGCACTTCGGCGCGGCCGCGGCGGCAGCGACTTTGAACGTCGCCGAGCCCGCCGCGAAGCGTTTGCTCACCCGATTCGTTCGTTCGAACCTTCTCCAAGAGGCGGGCAAAGGACGGTACCGTTATCACTTCCTTGTCCACGAGCACGCGAGCGGGAAGCTGCGTGATGGTAGCTCCGACGACGAGGAAATGACGGCGATCGACCGCACTGACCGTTGGTATGCCCACCGTGCCGTCGCGCTGGACAAGTGCTTCACCGGACGTCCGGTGCCACAGGGCACGAAGGAATTCCGTGCCACGATAGAACCGGCGTTCCCCGGTGACGACAAGCCTGCGTTGGCGGCAACGGGGTTCGACACTGAATGGTCGAGCTTTCTCGAGTCCGCGCGCCGGTGCGCCGACCGTCGTGACCATGCCTTGTCCATGGTCATGGCCACTGCTCCCTGCTCGTACGCCTATCAAGCCGGACGCTGCACCGAACTGATCGACCTCTACCGCCGGATCCTCGATCTGGTGACCGCCGAACCGGTGCGGTGGCAGGTCTACCGTGATCTGGCCCAGCTGCACGAGCGAATCGGCGAGTACGAAGCGGTCGAGCGGTTCGCGTCACTGGCGGAGGAGATCCATCCGCCGGGCAGGGAGAGCGCGATCGCATGGAGGGCCCTGTCTTATGAGAGCCGTGGGTTGCTTCCTCAGGCCGATGAGGCACTATGCGAAGCCGCCGAAGCCGTCCCGTTGATGGATGATCCAGTCCACCAGGAGCGGGCCCGCGCCCTGGTACGGATGCATCGTGGGCGGATCGCTGTCAAGCGAGGTTTGCTCGATGAGGCATTGCCGCTGTTGGGCGAGGCCCTGAGTTTCTTCAACGCGTCTCTCGCGGACGGTTCGAACGCGGCACGCTGCGAAGCGCTGATCGGTGATGTCGGCCGAGCACACGACGATTCCCTCGAGGCTGAACGACGGTGGACGAAAGCGGCAGAGATATTTGTCGCCCATCATGTCTGGCCTGACGCTGTCAAGACATACGAGAAGCTCGCAGCACTGGCCGACGAGCTGAGCCGACCTTCGGATGCCGCACGCTACCGTGATCGAGCGAGGGAGATCGAAAGCGGTCGAGCCGGCTAGTGTCCTGTGATTCCGCCCAGGTCTGACGGTGGGGTGGCGCCTTCTCCGAAACCAGCGGACGACCCTCCGCGCATTCCCAGTTTTCGTGTGATTCGTTGCCACGCGTGATCGGCGCGGAGAGCATCCAGCAAGGAGCTCTCGACGGAAGTGAGTGTGGGAACGTGGGACGTATACGCACCATCGGCATCAAGGCGGCCACTGTGACGGCGGCTGCTGCCGCCGGGCTGGCCATCATCACGGTTCCGGCATCGGCGGCCGGTGTCGGGGCGGCGATCAAAGTCTGTGTCACGACCAACACGGACCGCACGATCGGTCGGCTCGTGGTCGTAGGCAAGAACCAGCACAAAGAGAATACGACTTCACCGAGGGGCGAATTCTGGGGCAACGAGTGCATCTGGCTCAACAAATGGTGGTGGATCGCTCCCGGCGTCGACGTCGTTTATAGCTTCGGCGACGACGGCATTACGCAAAGGAAGTATAAGGCCATCTCGCAGAAGGACTACGACAAGATGATCACCGTCTACATCTAGACGATTATTTGCCGGAAAGTCAAATGTGGCGTTCCCTTTCGCACGGTTTGATATGGCTCAGAGCGAGGGGTGAGGGGCCCTTGAGTGGGGCGTCAGCACTCATAGGTCCCTCGCTTTGAACCGCCCTATCGGACTTACTCGTCTAGAGCGCCACCGCCACGTCGTGTGTTTCGTCGCCGAGACGAAGGGAGAACCCCGTCTCCAGTGATCGCACGGGTAGCCCTGCCGCTTGCCACAGGTAGACGGCCGACGCCAGGATCGCCGCGTCCATGCCCGGCGATGTGAGAGTGATCGAGGTGCCGTCGCGCATCCACACTTGCGCGGTCCAGCCGTACCCGACCGCAGCCACTGTGCATGCCGGGTGACGCAACCAGAACTCTTGCCACCAACGCTGGGGAAGCGGGCCAGGGTCCGTTTCCTGGACGATCAAGACCGCGGCGTTGGCCACCAGGGAACGTGCCGGGTGGTCGAACGAGCAGTTCACATGCTGCTCGTCGTCGTTGGCTTGCCGGAGCGGGGTTCCCGGACGCACCACCTCAGCGGGACGGCGCTCCAGTTCGACTTGCCGTGAATCCATGTCGACCCATCCGGTGACCAGGTCGGCGAGCACGTCCGGGTTCGACGGCTCGACCGGCAGGGCGGGAATGGTCTCGACGGTTACCGCGGCGGGCGGCTCGTCGAGTTCGAGCAGGCGGTAGAACAGTTCGCGGAGTGTCTTCAGGGAGCGTCCGGGCAAAGAGGTCACCCGTTCCGCGACCGAGGCGAAGCGATCAGGCTTGTGCTCCTCGATCGCCGAGACGAGATGGGGCAGGAATGGGCCAGAGGTCCGCAGGCGGGGTGCGGTGTCTCCCAGTGCCGAGATCGGCGTGCCCGGAGGAACGTCATCGAATGCGGCCAGTAGCGTCGGCTTGCCGAGGGCAGCGGCGTACCCGGTGACCGAACCGTGGTCGCCGAGCACAATGTCCGCCGCGATGAGCCCGGCACGCCACCCGTCGAACTCGGGCAGGATGACCATCCCCGCCCGGAGGCAGTCCGCGTACCATCGCCGCACCTGATCCGGGCCGTGTCCGTGCCGGACATTGGGATGCGGCGCCACGGCGACCAACCACGAATCCCGCGGAAGCTCGCTCAGCAACTCCCGGAGAAATGACGGCCGGGAGCCGAGAAGTGATGAACCAGACCAGGTCGAGGACACCAGAACCAGCCGGCGAGTGCCGACATGAAGAGCGGCACGGTAGCGATTCCTCAGCGGCGAACTCGCTACTATCCGGTCATAGCAAGGGTCGCCGACCACGAATGAATTCTGAAGAGCGGCGGGCGCGGTCTCTCTTACCAGTTCGAGCTGGTGATCATGAGAGAGACAGAATGCGTCCGCTCGCGGTTTTCCCTTGTGCAGCAGCCATTCGGCGGAAAGGCCGAAGGCTTGCCTGCTGCCTGCTGCCTGCTGCCTGCTGCCTGCTGCCTGCTGCCTGCTGCCTGCTGCCTGCTGCGGCGAGTATTTAGTATACCCGATTCCATGGGAAAGGAGGACAAGTGGTGCTCGGATTTTGCCGAGCATTCCATGATGACTCGCGGAAATGGCCAGGTCGAATCTTTTTCGTTCGGCTTGTTTCCACGGGATGACCATGGCACCCGAGTCGCCCAGGATGTCCGTCAGGCCGTGCGGAAAAGGGTCTCCTGGTAGGTGGGTGAAGAACAGTTGGACTCGTTCGTCGTTCTCGAACGCTGGTATCACGTCGAGCAGCCGGGTCAGTGTCGTCACGTTGTGCACCGCGACGAGTACTACTCGCGTGAATTTGAGGGTGGTCCAGCGATGGGCGGCAGGCCCGACAAGCGCTCTTCTGTCGTGCTTGTCGCTCATCTTGCTGTGCTCACCCCCGAAGTTTCCGCACTCTTCCAGGGTTGACCGTAGCCGATGGATCCTGGAGATGAGCCATTAGCTCGGTGTCGGTACCGGGGTCGCGCCGCGCGGGTCGGGGAGGAAGGTCATGGCGATCGCCACGCAGGCGATGAAGGCCACGCGCACGAGAACGAACTGAGCACGAAACGCGGCCGCGCTGGTCTGCGGGTCAGGTCTCCACTACATAGGTCGATACGACGCCCCAAACTCCGCCAAGGCCCAGGCCTGCCAGAAGCACAGCACCAGGAACGTCGTGAGTCCGGTTGTGACCGCGAGTGTCGCGGTGAAGACCCCGGACACGGCAAGCGAGACCATCAAGGCTCGCTTGCGGCTGTAGTTGTCCGCGAGCCAGCCGGCGATGACGGACCACTTGTTCGGATCGCTGATGTTTCCGCGTTTCGCGGAAAAGATCCACAGTGCTCGCGTTGCCGCGTCAGGCCGATAATGTTGAGAGCAGGTTCGCGGAAAGGAGCTCATGATGACGGAGAAGGCCCGCGTCGTCCGCGGCATCATCGGTGGATGTGCCGCCGTTGCCGCCGTTTTCCTGTCGGTGTCCCCTGTGGGGCAGATGGGCGGTGTGCAGGACTCGGTCCACGCGACCGACTGTCCCCTCCCTGTTGCCCAGTTTTGCGCGCTGCCCGAACCGGGTGGCCCCCCGGCGTGACGCCGATTCGGGTGAGTCTTCAGTCGCGGGCGTCGTAGACGTCGCGTGCCGCGAGCACCTGCTCGATGTGCTCCTCCGCCCAGCGGTTCAGCGCCTGCAGGGGCGTGCGCAGGGTGCGCCCCAACGGAGTCAGCTCGTACTCGACCCTGGGTGGCACCTCGGCGTACGCGGTGCGGCTGACGAGTCCGTCGCGTTCCAGTTCTCGCAGCGTTTCCGTGAGCACCTTGCCGCTGATTCCGTCCACAGCGGAGCGAAGATCGGAGAACCGCAGCCTGCCGCCGTCCAGTGCGGAGACGACCATCGCGGTCCACTTGTTCGCGATGCGGGCCAGTGAGGTTCGCGACGGGCAGCTTGCCGTGAGTACGTTGAACGCGGGGTGTTGAGGCACGGCCGTACGTCCTTCTTGGTTACGTCAAGATAGCAAGTTACTGCAATGAACTATAGGTTCGTAGAGCCAATCCCCACAAATGAGCGGGTGGGGCATGCGCACTCAAGTCCACTGTGACCTGCATCACTCAAGGCCTTTGGTTACGTTGAGGTAACTGGTTCCCAATGGTGACTATAGGCCCATAGCAACAAACTCTTGAGAGGATCTCTGATGGCCGAGTCGACCGGACCGCTGACTGTTGTAGGCAAGTATTTCGATGCGTTGGCCGCCAAGGACTTTCCGGCGGTAGCCGGTTTGTTCGCGGATGACATCGTGTGGCATCAGCCGGGTGACAACCAGTTCTCCGGCACGCACCGCGGCGGCGCCGCGGTCGGTCAGCTGCTCGGCGGGATGATGGCCGCCAGCGAGGGGACGTTCGCGCTCTCGCTGACCGGCTCGCCGATGGTCAACGGCGCTGTGGTCGCGGTGCCGATCCACTTCAGCGGGAAGCGGGAGGACGCGTCGATGGCCCAGGACGGTGTCGACCTGCTGCGCGTCGAGGGTGACCGGATCGCCGAGGTGTGGTTGTTCTCGTCCGACCCGGAGTCCGAGGACGCCTTTTGGGGCGCCGCCTGAGTTCTCAGGGGTCGTGAGTGTTGGGGGGGGGGGCGGGGGGGGGCGGGGGCCGACAGCAGGGGCGGGGGGGGGGGGCGGCTAGAGT
>NZ_JBHWEB010000191.1:0-6794 GCF_042734395.1 Amycolatopsis sp. NPDC059657
ACTGTCGTCGCCTGCTTCTTTTTTTTATTTGTTACACCACCTACCCCTACCTTATCGGGGTCTTTTGTGTTATCCCCGGTTAGAACCGGTCATACCACTCACGACCCAACAATCAGCCTCGCCGGAAGAGCTTGTTGCCCAGCCAGACAATGGGGTCGTACTTGCGGTCGGCCACGCGCTCCTTCATCGGGATGAGCGCGTTGTCCGTGATGTGGATGCCCTCGGGACACACGTCCGAACAGCACTTCGTGATGTTGCAGTAGCCGAGGCCGTGCTCCTCCTGCGCCTCGTCACGACGGTCCGCGACGTCCAGCGGGTGCATCTCGAGCTCCGCGATCCGCATCAGATAACGCGGGCCCGCGAAGTTCTCCTTGTTCTCCTCGTGGTCGCGCACCACGTGACAGGTGTTCTGGCACAGGAAGCACTCGATGCACTTGCGGAACTCCTGCGAGCGCTCGACGTCCACCTGCTGCATCCGGTACTCACCGGGCTTCAAATCGGGCGGCGGGGTGAACGACGGGATCTCGCGGGCCTTGGTGTAGTTGAACGAAACGTCCGTCACCAGGTCCCTGATCACCGGGAAGGTCCGCATCGGCGTCACCGTGATGACCTCGTCCTCGGCGAAGGTCGACATCCGCGTCATGCACAGCAGGCGCGGCTTGCCGTTGATCTCCGCCGAGCAGGACCCGCACTTGCCCGCCTTGCAGTTCCACCGGACCGCGAGGTCGGGGGTCTGCGTGGCCTGCAGCCGATGCAGGATGTCGAGCACGACCTCGCCCTCGTTCACCTCGACCTTGTAGTCCTGCAGGTCGCCGTCGCTCGCGTCGCCTCGCCAGACCCGGAAGCTCGCCTTGTAGCTCATTTCGCCGTCCTTCCGGGGTGCGCGGCCAGCTCTTCGTCGGTGTAGTACTTCTCCACCTCGGAAAGCTCGAAGAGCTCCAGCAGGTCCTCACGCATGGGCAGCTGCGGCTTCGGCGTGACGGTCACGTCCGGCACCACCGGGTTGTCGCCGTCGGACACGCTGCAGACGAGCAAGGTGTTGCGCCACTTGGAATCCATGCCGGGGAAGTCGTCGCGGGTGTGACCGCCGCGGCTTTCCGTGCGCGCCAAGGCCGCCTTCGCGACGCACTCGCTGACGAGCAGCATGTTGCGCAGGTCGACGGCCAGGTGCCAGCCGGGGTTGAACTGCCGGTGGCCCTCGACGGTCACCCGCAGCACCCGCTGCCGGAGTTCCTCGAGCTTGACCAGCGCCCGCTCGATCTCCTCCGCCTTGCGGATGATGCCGACCAGGTCGTTCATCGACTGCTGCATCTCGGTGTGCAGGGTGTACGGGTTCTCTTCGACGCCCTCGGACGGCGGGTCGAACGGCGCGAGCGCCATCTTGGCCGCGGCGTCCACATCGGACTGGCGCACCACCGGGCGCTTCTCGAGACCGCCCACATAGGACGCCGCGCCGAGACCGGCGCGCCTGCCGAACACCAGCAGGTCCGACAGCGAGTTGCCGCCGAGCCGGTTGGAGCCGTGCATGCCGCCGGAGCACTCGCCGGCCGCGAAGAGCCCGGGAACGCTGGCCGCCGCGGTGTCCGGGTCGACCTCGATCCCGCCCATCACGTAGTGACAGGTGGGCCCGACCTCCATCGGCTCCTTGGTGATGTCGACGTCGGCCAGCTCCTTGAACTGGTGGTACATCGACGGAAGCCGCTTCTTGATCTCCTCGGCGGGCAGGCGCGAGGCGATGTCGAGGAACACGCCGCCGTGCGGCGATCCCCTGCCGGCCTTGACCTCCGAGTTGATCGCGCGGGCGACCTCGTCACGCGGGAGCAGGTCCGGCGTGCGCCGGTTCTGCTCCTGGTCGGTGTACCAGCGGTCGGCCTCTTCCTCGGTCTCCGCGTACTGCCCCTTGAAGACCTCGGGCACGTACTCGAACATGAACCGCTTGTCCTCGGTGTTCTTGAGGACACCACCGTCGCCGCGGACGCCTTCGGTGACCAGGATTCCCTTCACCGAAGGCGGCCAGACCATGCCGGTCGGGTGGAACTGGATGAACTCCATGTTGATCAGGTTCGCGCCGGCGCGCAGCGCGAGCGCGTGGCCGTCACCGGTGTACTCCCAGGAGTTCGAGGTCACCTTGAACGACTTGCCGATACCGCCGGTCGCGAGCACCACGGCGGGCGTCTCGAACAGGATGAACCGGCCGCTTTCGCGCCAGTAGCCGAAAGCGCCGGAGATCCGGCCGTCGTCGGTGAGCAGCTCGGTGATCGTGCACTCGGCGAAGACCTTGATACGGGCTTCGTAGTCGCCCGTCTCCTTGAAGTCCTCCTGCTGCAGCGAAACGATCTTCTGCTGCATCGTGCGGATCAGCTCGAGCCCGGTCCGGTCGCCGACGTGCGCGAGCCTCGGGTAGGTGTGCCCGCCGAAGTTGCGCTGGCTGATGCGCCCGTCGGCGGTGCGGTCGAACAGCGCGCCGTAGGTCTCCAGCTCCCACACCCGGTCGGGCGCCTCCCTGGCGTGCAGCTCGGCCATCCGCCAGTTGTTGAGGAACTTCCCGCCGCGCATGGTGTCGCGGAAGTGCACCTGCCAGTTGTCGTTCGAGTTCGCGTTGCCCATCGAGGCCGCGCAGCCGCCCTCGGCCATCACCGTGTGCGCCTTGCCGAACAGCGACTTGCACACCACGGCGACGCTGTAGCCGCGTTCCCTGGCTTCGATGACCGCGCGCAGCCCGGCGCCGCCGGCGCCGATCACCACGACGTCGTAATTGAGTCGTTCCACTTCGGTCATTTAGAAAGCCACCTCAAAGAGCTTTGACGCCGTTGTCAGAAAAGAGATCAATTGATGAACCGCAGATCCGTCAGCGCCCCACTGGCGACCAGCATCACGTAGAGGTCGGTCAACGTGAGCGTGCCGAGCGTGGTCCAGGCGAGAGCCATGTGGCGCGTGTTGAGCGCGCTGACCTTCGTCCAGATCCAGTACCGGACCGGGTGCTTGGAGAAATGCTTCAGCCTGCCGCCGGTGACGTGCCTGCACGAGTGGCAGGACAGCGTGTACGCCCACAGCAGGATCACGTTGCCGAGCAGGATGATGTTGCCGAGGCCGAACCCGAAACCACCGGTGGAACCGTGGAACGCGGTGATCGCGTCGTAGGTGTTGATCACGGAGACGACCACGGCCGCGTAGAAGAAGTAGCGGTGGGCGTTCTGGATGATCAGCGGCAGCCGGGTCTCGCCGGTGTACTTCGCGTGCGGTTCCGCGACCGCGCAGGCGGGCGGGGACAACCAGATCGAGCGGTAGTAGGCCTTGCGGTAGTAGTAGCAGGTGAGCCGGAAGCCGAGCAGGAACGGCAGCACGACGAACCCGAGCGGGATGAATCCCGGCAGTTCGCCGAACGGGGTGCCGAAATGGCTCGACCCCGGCACACAGGACTCACTGAGACAGGGCGAGTAGAACGGGGTCAGGTAGTGGTATTCGGGGACCCAGTACGCCGTGCGCACAAAGGACCTGATCGTCGCGTAAACGACGAAGGTGGCCAGCCCCAGCGTGGTGAGCAGGGGCGGGAGCCACCATCGGTCCGTGCGCAGCGTGCGCCAGGGGATCTTCGCGCGGGTCGGCGCGTGTACCCCGGTGCCCACTCGGCCGGCCTCGTTGCCGGCGGGGGCGCTCACGCCTGATCGCGCTTGTAGCCGCCGACGCCTTCGTCATCGGCTCCGTGCCACAGTGAGGCGTCATAGGGGGTGTCCGGCACTTTGATTCGTTCCTCCGACTTGCCTTGGGTGGGAACGGAGGGTTCACACGAGTCCATGTCCGCGGCGTCGATGTCGAGCCGTTCGACGTCGTTCGCGAGCCTGCGCACGGCCGACGCGTCGCCGTAGCGAGCGCGGAGCGTGCCGACACACTGCCTGAGTTGCCCGATGGTGCGGCGAAGTTCCGCGATCTCTGTGGTGGACATCGTGCCTCCGATAATCAGTTCGCTGCAGGCGCCTGAGCGCTATACCGACTCTGCCCTGCGTTGTGCAGTGTGACAAGTAGCACACGGGCGAGCCGCGACGTGATCGGGGTCACGTTTCAGCGCCTTCTGAATCGATTTTGACTCGATCTTCGCAGCCAGGTATCGTGAGGCACTGTCACGAACGTCACGACGACCGTGCGCGACGCCAAAGGCGCCGTCCGCCGGACCACCACAGCAGTGATCCGATGCGGAGAGTTTCATGAGCAGTCCCCGAATCCACCCTGTCATCGCGGATGTCACGGCGCGTATCGCCGAGCGCAGCGCAGCGACGCGCTCCGCCTACCTCGAACGCATCGACGCCGCCTACGCCGACGGGCCCCAGCGCCGCGGACTCGCGTGCAGCAACCTGGCCCACGGTTTCGCCGCCTTCGAAGGCGGTGACCGCGACGCGCTGCGCGCACTGCGCAAGCCGAACGTCGCGATCGTGTCCTCCTACAACGAAATGCTGTCGGCGCACCAGCCGCTCGGCGAGTACCCGGCCTGGCTGAAGAAGGCCGCCGCGGGCAACGGCGGGGTCGCCCAGTTCGCCGGCGGCGTGCCCGCCATGTGCGACGGCGTCACCCAGGGCCGCGCGGGCATGGAACTGTCCATGTTCAGCCGCGAGGTGATCGCGATGTCGACCGCGATCGCGCTGTCCCACGACATGTTCGACTCGACGCTGCTGCTCGGCGTGTGCGACAAGATCGTGCCCGGCCTGCTGATCGGCGCGCTGTCGTTCGGGCACCTGCCCGCGATCCTCGTCCCGGCCGGCCCGATGGAAAGCGGCCTGCCGAACAAGGAGAAGGCGCGCGTCCGCCAGCTCTACGCCGAGGGCCTCGCGACGCGCGAAGAGCTGCTCGACGCCGAAGCGGCCTCGTACCACTCCGTCGGCACCTGCACCTTCTACGGCACGGCCAACTCGAACCAGATGGTCGTCGAGGTCATGGGCCTGCATCTGCCGGGCGCGAGCTTCGTGCAGCCGAGGACGGCACTGCGCCGCGCGCTGACCGAGGAGGCCGGGCGCCGGGCGGTCACCATCGCGCGGGGCGAGGAGTACACCCCGCTCGGCCGGGTCATCGACGAGAAGTCCGTGGTCAACGGCGTGATCTCGCTGCTGGCCACCGGCGGCTCGACCAACCACACGATGCACCTGGTCGCCATCGCGGCGGCCGCGGGCATCCAGCTGACCTGGGACGACTTCACCGACCTGTCGGCGGTCATCCCGCTGCTGGCACGTGTGTACCCGAACGGCAGCGCCGACATCAACCACTTCCACGCCGCGGGCGGGATCCAGTTCCTCATCGGCACCTTGCTCGACGCCGGGCTGCTGCACGCCGACGTCCGCACGGTCGCGGGCGACGGGCTGGACCGGTACCGCCAGGAGCCGATCCTCGACGACGGTGAGCTCATCTGGCGCGAGGTCGAGACCCGCAGCCGGGACGAGGAGGTCCTGCGCCCGGCGTGGCGGCCGTTCGCTTCGGACGGTGGCCTGCGCATGGTGTCCGGCAACCTCGGCCGCGCGGTGATCAAGGTGTCCGCGGTCGCGTCCGACCGTCGCAAGGTCGAAGCGCCCGCGCGCGTCTTCACCACGCAGGAGGGCTTCACCGAGGCGTTCAAGGCGGGCGAGCTGAACCGCGACGTCGTGGTCGTCGTCCGCAACCAGGGCCCGCGCGCCAACGGGATGCCCGAGCTGCACAAGCTGATCCCCGCGCTCGGCGTGCTGATGGACCGAGGCCACCAGGTCGCGCTGCTCACCGATGGCCGCATGTCCGGCGCCTCCGGCAAGGTGCCCGCTGCGATCCAGCTGACCCCGGAGGCGGCGGCCGGCGGCCCGCTCGCGAAGATCGCGGACGGCGACATCGTGCGCCTCGACGCGGACTCGGGCGTGCTCGACGTGCTGGTGAGCGATCATGTGCTCGCTGAGCGTGAACTGGTGGACGGACCGCCAGACGAGGCATCCTGGGTCGGCACCGGGCGCGAGCTGTTCGGCATCCTGCGCCGCGCGGTCGGGCCGGCCGATCAGGGCGCCGGTGTGTTCGGGCCGCTGACGCCCGAGCATTTCGGCACGCCTGTCCACACGAACATGTTGGAGGTCAAGTGACCACCGGAGCGGACCTGCTCGACCTGTCCCCCGTGATGCCCGTCGTCGTCGTGTCCGATGTGGACGACGCGGTGCCGGTGGCCCGCGCGCTGCTCGCGGGCGGGATCAGGGTGATCGAGCTGACGCTGCGGACGCCGGTCGCGCTCGCCGCGATCGAGCGGGTCGCCGCCGAGGTGCCGGACATCGTCATCGGCGCCGGCACGGTCACCGCGCCCGACCACGCGAAGCAGGCTTTGGATGCGGGTGCCTCCTTCCTGGTCACGCCGGGCGTCACGGACCAGGTGCTGGACGCCTGCTTCGACACCGGGCTGCCGTTCCTGCCCGGCGCGAGCACGGTGTCCGAGGCGATGCGCCTGGCCGAGCGCGGCCTGACGGCGCTGAAGTTCTTCCCTGCGGAGGCCAGCGGCGGCGTCGACTACCTGAAGTCGATCGGCGGCCCGTTGCCGGGCCTGCGCTTCTGCCCGACCGGCGGCATCACGGTCAAGACGGCGCCGACGTACCTGGCGCTGCCGAACGTCGGCTGCATCGGCGGCTCGTGGCTCACGCCGAAGGATGCCTTGGCCGCCAAGGACTTCTCACGCATCGAAGCCTTCGCCCGCGAAGCCTCGGGGCTCCGCGACTAAAGGGCTCGTGAGTGTTGGGGGCGGGGGGGGCCGGGGGGGGCACGCACCCCCACACGCCACCGCCGGGGCCGACCCCACCCGCCGCAGC
>NZ_JBHWEB010000191.1:6804-12560 GCF_042734395.1 Amycolatopsis sp. NPDC059657
GCTTCCTCCGGGGGTTCCCTCTCTTTTTTGGGGTGTGGGTGGTGCGCCGGCCGGTCCCCCCCCCCCCCAACACTCACGACCTCACGCGACGGCGGTGCCCTCCAGCTCGACCAGCTGCCCGGGGATCGCCAGGCGCGTCACCCCCAGCATCGTGGTGGCGGGCGCCACCCGTGCCGCGCCCAGCCGCGAGGCGAGCACGCCGTAGTGCTGGAAGAGCAGGTCGACGTCGGTCGTGTAGACGTTGAGCCGGACCAGGTTCGCCAGCGACATGCCCGCCTCGGCGAGCACGGCCTCCAGATTCTCGAGGCTCAACAGCACCTGGCCCGCCATGTCACCCTCACACTCGGGCTTGCCTTCGCTGTTCATCGCGGTCTGCCCTGAGCAGTACAGCGTGCGGGTGTGCCCGGAGACGAGTTCGCCCTGGTTGAATCCCAGCTCCGCCGACCAGGTGACCGGGTTGACGGCCGTTCTTTCCACTGCCACTTCAGCTCCATTCGGTTCAGTGGCGCCAAGCCTCGCAAGCGATATACGACATCCTGTGTCGTGTATTCCGGTAGATTTCCGGCATGCGCGCCGACCGGTTGGTCTCGCTGGTGCTGCTGCTGCGCCAGCGCGGACGGCTGTCGGCGGCCACGCTCGCCCGCGAGCTGGAGGTGTCGACGCGCACCGTCTTGCGTGACATCGAGGCGTTGTCCGCGGCCGGTGTACCGGTCTACGCCGAGCGCGGCAGGCATGGCGGTTTCGCGCTGCTGCCGGGTTTTCGGACGGAGCTCACCGGGCTGAGCCATGACGAGGCGCTCGCGCTGCTGGTCGCGGGATCGCGGCGGGGCGCGCAGGTGTTCGGCCTCGGCTCGGCGCTCGCTTCGGCCGTGCTCAAGGTGGTCGACGCGCTGCCGGAGGGTTACCGGGACACCGCGGCGGGCGCGGCGCGGCGGTTGCTCATCGACCCTGAGACCGATCTGCTCGCGCGGCGGGTGGACGCCGACGAGGTACCCGACGCCGTGGTGAGCGAGGTCCGGCGCGCGGTGTTCGCCGGGCACCGGCTGCGCCTCCGGTACGCGGCCGTCGACCAGGCGCCGAAGTGGCGCACGGTGGACCCGATCGGCCTGGTCACCGTGCGCGGCCACGGCTATCTGCTGGCGACGAGGTCCGGCGAGGACCGCACCTACCGGCTGGCGAGGGTGCTGGCCGCCGAGGAGCTCGACGAACCGGCGCAGCGGCCCGACCTCGTCGATCTGGACCGCGCCTGGCGGGACCGCAGCACGCGGTTCCGTACCGGCGGTGACCAGGTCGCCGTGGTGGTCCGCGTGGCACCGGCGCGGCGCGAGGAACTGGTGGCCACCGCGTTAGCCGTCCACGCCGAGGAAACCGACGCGGACGGCTGGCTGCGGCTCGAAGTGACCTTCCAAGATCCGAGGCACGCCGAATGGGCGTTGTGGCAGCTCACCACGCAGGCGGAAGCTCTTGCCCCGCAGTGGCTGCGCACCGCGCTGAGCGAACGGGCGACCGCGGTCGCCACCCGCTACGCGCAGGCTCAGCCGAACATGCCGACCTGATAGTCGCCCGCGGGCTGCTGGACGATGACGTTGAGCCGGTTGTAGGCGTTGATCAGCGCGATCAGGCCGGTCAGCGCGGCGAGCTGGTCCTCGTCGTAGTGCTTGGCGGCGTTGGCCCACACCTCGTCGCCGACCCCGGCCGAGTCGGCGATGCGGGTGCCCTGCTCGGCCAGCTCCAGCGCGGCACGCTCGGCCTCGGTGAAGACCTTCGCCTCGCGCCAGCCGGCGACCATGTGCAGCCGCTGCGCGGTCTCACCGGCGTGCGCGGCCTCCTTGGTGTGCATGTCGAGGCAGAACCCGCAGCCGTTGATCTGGCTGGCGCGGATCTTCACGAGCTCCTGCGTGGCCGCCGGCAGCCCCGAGTCGGCCAGCACCTTGCCGGCCGAGTTGATGTACTTCATGAACTTGCCAGCGACGGGGTTGGCGAAGACGTTCAGCCGGGCTTCCATGATGTTCTCCTTGCCATGGTGACGAATACACAGCGTTGACGAGTCGGACCCCTCGATGTGTGACAGCCTCGCGAGTGATGTGCGTCACGCACCCGTGAGACATAAGTAAGGAATGTCACGCTTGGGCCGAAAGAGGTGGATCCAGGGTCGTTCGCGCCCGAACGATGGGATCGGCGTCTCGCGGAATTGGATGTTTAGACCATCGGAGTGAGGCGCCGGTCATGGTGAACATCAGATTCAGCTCAAGTGAAGGCGCATCGGCGTAAGCGCCGCCGCGACGCTGTTATCAAACCTAGATCAACCTGTTAATCTCCCTCTTCGCTGCTTACCAAGCGAGGAGAATTCCGGGTGTCGGACAACAACGTGGCTTCCACCGTTCAGGATACGGAGAGCGTGGCCGCACTGGTCGGCGAGAAGTTGACCTTGACAGCATTCAACGGGCTTTCGGGAAGCCTCGGCGGATACGCCTTCGTCAAGGTCGTCGTCGACCGCGAAAATTCCACGATCCACTTCTTGAACAACGCCCGGCACTCCTTCCACGCCATCTACATCGGCGAAGAGATCCTTGGCATTTCGAAAGACCGCATGGGTGCGCGGATCGACGAATTCAACCAGCAGTTCTACCACGACGCCGACCGGCGCTTCTATCTCGGCATCCTCGCGCTGCACACCAGGCAGGACGACGAAACCGGGCAGGAGTGGCGCGTCTTCTCGCTGGAGACCGTCGAGGTCGACACCATGTCGGCCGACATGATCACCTATTTCCACGGATTCGTCCGCGCGCATCTCGACGACGCTCTCCCGTTGCTGTTCAAGCCCGCGAACCATCTGCAGGAGCGGGCCATCCTGGAATTGTCGCCGACGGCGCTGCCGCGCATTCTCGCGCACGAGCTGTTCTCCAGCTCCCAATTCGTGCCGCTGAACAGCGGGGTCACCACCGGCCGTCTGCGCGCGTTCCGTGACGAGGCCGAGTATCGCGCCGCCGCCGGAACGCTGGAATGGCACGACATCATCGTCATGCACCGGGTGCCCGACGACATCCCGCGCCTCGCCGGGATCATCAACGCGCACCACACCACCCCGTTGTCGCACACGAATGTGCTGGCCACCGGCTGGCAGATTCCCAATGCCATCCAGATCGGCGTCTTCGACCTGATCGAGCGGGAAAGCCTCAACGGCCAATGGGTCGAGTACGAGGTCGACGACGGCAACCCGACGGTCAGCCTGCGCCTGGTCGACGAGCCCGCGTCGGCGAACCAGCGCCCTGCTTGGTACGCGCAGCGCATCGTGCTCGACGAGCCCGAGTCCGAGCACACGCCGATCGCGGCGCTGAACGAGCTGCGCCACCGTGATCACCACCGCTACGGCACCAAGGCCGCGAACCTCGGCGAGCTGCATTACGTGCTGGCCAACGGTTCGCAGCGCCTACTCGGCTTCTTCCAGGTCCCGCGCCCGCCGCGCGAGAACCTGCTCCCGTATCTCGGGAAGCTGCTCGGCACACCGGACGGCGATCTCATGTCCGCCGCGCGCAAGCTGCTCGACGAGCGCGTCCGTGTGCCGCGCGGCATCGCGCTGCCGTTCTCGGTGCAGCAGCGGTTCCTCGAGTCCTCGCCGCGGATCCAGCAGGCCATCGGCAAGCTCAAGATGGCGCTGGAGCTCAACGCCCGTGAGGTCGAGCCGCTCTGCGTCGAACTGCAGCAGCTCATCCGCGGCGCCCGCATGCCTGCCGACCTGGTCTCCGAGATCGACAACGCGCTGATCGCGCAGCTCGCGGGCGTGCGCGCGTTCGTCGTGCGCAGCTCGTCCAACGCCGAAGACCTGGCCGGGTTCTCCGCCGCCGGGATCTACGAGTCGATCAACCACGTGACCACCGCCGAGAAGATCCTGACCAGCATCAAGGAGGTCTGGGCCTCGCTGGTTTCGGTGCGCAGCGTCCGGCTGCGCGAGCAGGCCGGCATCTCGCTCGACGAGTGCTTCATGGGCGTGGTGATCCAGGAGCAGGTCGCCGCCGACTTCGGCGGCGTGCTGGTGACCAGCAATCCCTTGAACCGCAACGACTTCCGCAATGTGTACGTCAACGTGTCGCCGCAGGTGACCGATGTGGTCGACGGCTCGAAGCAGCCGATGCAGTACCTCTACAACACCGTCGAGGGCGGCGGCCGCACCATGTCGCTCGGCGACGCCAAGGAAGACCTCGGCGAGCGCGCCAAGGAGCAGCTGCAGCGGCTCGCCGTCACCGGCCGCCTGCTGCAGTCGCACTTCTCCCCCGACTACACCTTCGACTCCCCAGTCGACATCGAGTGGCTCGCCGACGAGGACCGGATCCACATCGTCCAGCTACGTCCCTACTCGGTCTGACGCGTCAGTTTCACTAGGAGCACTTCATGCTGGGCCTCCGCCTGCCCGCGAACCCGGAAGTACGCCGGGCCGTGCGGCTGACCTACGGTTTCCAGTTCTTCTTCGGGCTGCTGCTGTGGGTGCCGATCTTCTACAGCTACCAGAAGCAGCTCGGGATGAGCGACGCCGAGATCTTCGGCATCCAGAGCATCTACTACATCGCGTTCTGCCTGCTGGAGATCCCGACCGGGATGATCGCCGACCGGTTCGACTACCGGACCTCGCTGGTCGCGGGCGCGTCGGTGCTGGTCGGCGCGAACCTGGTGCCGGTGTTCATGGGTTCCTACGCGGGGTTCCTGATCCATTTCCTGCTCATCGCGCTGGCGCGCTCGCTCATCTCGGGCGCGCAGAGCGCGTATCTCTACGAGTACCTGCACGCGCAGGGAGCGGGTTCGCTGTATCTGAAGGTCGAAGGCGTCGGGCGGTCGTACAGCCTGGTCGGCAAGATCGTGTTCTGGCCGGTGATCGGGCTGCTCATGCAGTGGAGCATGTCTTCGCCGTACTGGATCACCGCGATCAACGCGGGCATCGCCGTGCTGATGGCACTCAAGCTCCCGGCGATCCCCGGTGGCCGGGTCAACCGAGACAAGACGGCGTCGCTCATCGCGGGCGTCGGCGGCGCGTTCTCGGCGCTGCGGTCGTCACGCTGGTTGATGCTGCTCATGGTGCAGGGCATCGCGATGTTCACGCTGGTGCGCATCTGCCAGGTCAACCTGTTCCAGCCGATCCTGGAGTCGAAGCACGTCGCGGTCGACTGGTACGGCGCGGTGCTCGCGGCGATGACGATCTTCGAAGCACTCGGCGCGGCCCGCCCGCACCGCCTGCGCCGCGCGGTCGGCCCGGCGGGCGCGGTGTTCCTGCTGACCATCGTGATGGCGCTGTGCCTCGGTTTCATCGTCGCGGTGCCCGCGATGGCGACCGTGGTGCTGCTCTGTGTTTTCGCGGTGGCGACCGGGATTTCGTTCCCCATCCAGAAGCAGCTGCTCAACGACGCGATCCCGGATTCGAAGTACCGCGCGACCTTGCTGTCGATGGAGTCGATCATCGACAGGGCGGTCTGCGCGCTGGTCGCGGTGGCGCTCGGCGCCTACCTCGCGGCCGGTGAGCTGAACGGGTTCCTGCTGCTGTCGGCGATCGTGACGTGCACGCTGATGGCTTTGCTCGGCGCGCTGCTGATCCTCGTCCGCCGCCGAAAACCAGCCCGGGCCTATTGAAGGTCGTGAGTGGTATGGCCGGTTAGAACCGGCCGTACCACACACGCCCCCCCTGATGAACATATAGAAGCAACCCCCATAGGTGATCGGGCCGATAAAAGGCAGGAACTGGCCCCACAGGTAGGCGGCGACCCAGCGGC
>NZ_JBHWEB010000192.1:0-4954 GCF_042734395.1 Amycolatopsis sp. NPDC059657
CCCAAACACCCCCCCCCCCGGGGGCGCCCCCCCCTCCACCCCCCCACAACCCCCACCTTTCCCCCCGGGGGGCCCCCCCCCGCCCCCCCCCCCCGGGCCCCCCCCACCGGTCCACGGGGAAAGGCGAAAGGACCGTGATGTCACGTCATCGACCAGTAAAAGCGGTGACGGCTGTCGTCGCCGTGCTCGGCCTGCTGTTCGCCGGGCTCACCGCTGGCCCCCGTGCGGGCGCCGACACGCAGGCGGCCCCGCGCGGCGCGGCGATCACGAACCCGGTCCTCTGGCAGGACTTCGCGGACGTCGACATCATCAGGGTCGGCGACGCGTACTACTACTCGGCCTCGACCATGCACTACTCACCCGGCGCGCCCATCCTGCGTTCCTACGACCTGGTGAACTGGGAGTTCGCCGGGCATTCCGTGCCACGGCTGGACTTCGGCGCCAAATACGACCTCAGCGGCGGGCGCGGGTACATCCGCGGCATCTGGGCGTCGTTCCTGAACTACCGCAAGAGCACCAGCACCTTCTACTGGGGCGGCTGCGTCGATTTCGCCAAGACCCACATCTACACGGCGAGGTCGGTCGACGGGCAGTGGAGCAAGCACACCACGATCGACAAGTGCTACTACGACGCGGGGATGCTGGTCGACGACGACGACACGATGTACGTCGCGTACGGCAACACCACCCTCAGCGTCGCCCAGCTTTCGAAGGACGGCAAGACCGAGGTGCGGTCGCAGCAGGTGTTCAAGACACCGTCGAACATCGGCACACTCGAGGGATCGCGATTCTACAAGCGAAACGGCAGCTACTACATCTTCGCCACGCGCCCCGCCAACGGCCAGTACATCCTCAAATCGACCTCGGGCCCGTTCGGGCCCTACACCGTGCAGCAGGTGCTGCTGAACCTGCCGGGGCCGGTGGCCGGTGGTGGTGTGCCGCACCAGGGCGGCATGGTGCAGACGCAGAACGGCGACTGGTACTACATGGCGTTCGTGGACGCCTACCCCGGCGGCCGGATCCCGGTGCTCGCGCCGGTCACCTGGACCGCCGACGGCTGGCCACGGCTGCGGACGGTCGACAACCGCTGGGGCACAAGCTATCCGGCGCCGAACCTGCCACCGCCGCCACGGCCGGTCAAACCGCTGCTCGGCACCGACACGTTCACCGGCACCGCGCTCGGCCCGGAATGGGAGTGGAACCACAACCCGGACACCACCAAGTTCTCGGTCGGCAACGGACTGCGCCTGCAGACCGCGTCCGTGACCGGCGACCTCTACGCCGCGAAGAACACGCTGACCCACCGGACACAGGGGCCCACGTCCACCGCGACGATCTCGCTCGACCTGAGCGCGATGAAGGACGGCGACCGGACGGGACTGGCCATGCTGCGTGACTCGTCGGCCTGGATCGGGGTCAAGCGGGACGGCGGCCGCAACCGGGTGGTGATGGTCAACAACCTCACCATGGACGGCAACTGGAACACCAAGACGACCGGGACGGAGGTCGCCGGGGCCGGCTTCACCGGCAACCGGATCTGGTTGCGTGCCAACGCCGACATCCGGCCGGGCGCCGGACGCCAGGCGCGGTTCTCCTACAGCACCGACGGCGCCGGCTTCACCTCGTTCGGGCCCGGGTTCACGCTCAACAGCGACTGGCCGTTCTTCATGGGCTACCGGTTCGCGGTGTTCAACCACGCCACCCAGTCGCTCGGGGGAGCCGTCACACTCCAGCGCTTCGACCTGACCACTCCGTAGCCGGGTACGCCTGTACAGGGCGCGGACACGCCCGGGATCGCGGAGGTCCGTCGGCGTGTCCGCCCCTCCTGCACGCGTGTCCGCGTTCTGTGCACAGCGCCGGGCTCGCCACGTCTGGGGTCGTGAGTGTTCCCGACGGTTAGTAGAGCCGGCCGTACCACTCACGACCCGGCAGGGCGTTACCAGGCTGGTCGCGTGTGGTCAAGGCGTTGTGCTGAGCCTCGCGGTAGTCCTATCGTGGAAATCGAAGCGCTTCGAAAGCCGCGGATGAGCGGCGTGCCGGTGAAAGGTGTCCAATGAGGATCATCGTCGCCCTCCTGATGATGCTGGGCCTGGTTGTCGCGCCTGGCCCGGTGGCGAGCGCGTCGCCGGTCACCGAGGCACGTGGTCATCAGGTCGGGTACGACAAATACTCGCTGACCGTCGACGGCCGCCGGATCATGCTGTGGTCCGGTGAGTTCCACTACTTCCGGCTGCCCAGCCCGGAGCTGTGGCGTGACATCCTCGAGAAGGTCAAGGCGGCCGGGTTCACGGGCGTTTCGCTGTACTTCCACTGGGGATACCACTCGCCGGCGCCTGGCGTGTACGACTTCACGGGCGTGCGGGACGTGGATCGGCTGCTGCGGATGACCGAGGAGCTCGGGCTTTACGTGGTCGCGCGGCCGGGCCCGTACATCAACGCCGAGACCACCGGTGGCGGTTTCCCCGCGTGGCTCAAGAACGTCGACGGGCGGGCGCGGTCGAGCGATCCCGGGTACACCGCCGCGTACCGGGAATGGCTGAGCCACATCGACCCGATTCTGGCGCGGCACCAGGTCACCCGCGGTGGTTCGGTGATCGCCTACAACGCGGAGAACGAGTACGGCGCCAACGTCGACCCCGCGTACATGGAACAGCTTCAGCAGAAGGTCAGGGCCGACGGGATCGATGTGCCGATCGTGCACAACAACTGCTGCAACGGCGGCCTGCCGAACTGGTCCTCCGGGCAGGGCGCCGTCCAGATTCCCGGTGTCGACGACTATCCGCAGGCCTTCAACTGTGCCGACCCCGGGACGTGGGGGACTTGGGGTGAAGGTGTCACGCGCCGGCTGCGTGACGACGCTCCGGTGTATGCCGCCGAGTACCAGTCGGGCGCGATCGACGTGGGCGCCGCGGGCTACGAAAAGTGCCGCGAGCTGACCGGTCCGGACTACATGAAGGTCTACTACAAGTCGAACATCATCGGCAGTGGCGCCACCATGTTCGGCTACTACATGCTTTACGGCGGAACGTCTTGGGGCTGGTTGCCTCAGCCCAACGATGTGTACACCTCCTACGACTACGGCGCCGCGATCACCGAGTCGCGCGGGCTCACCACGAAGTACGACGAGTTCAAGCGCCAGGGCTACTTCATGACGACGGTCGCGCCGCTGACGAAGACGGACGCCGCGACCGCGCCGCGTGCGGCGGATCCGGCGGTGTTCGCACAGGCCAGGGCCAATCCGGACACTCGTACGCAGTTCGTGCTCGTCCGCCACGCCGACCGGAAGGCGTCGGCCGATCTGTCGACCACGCTGAGCTGGTCCACCCCGGACGGTGACTACGAGGTGCCGGTGCGGGTCGGTGGCCGGGACGCCAAGATCCTGGTCGCCGGGTACGACCTCGGCGGGCAGCGGCTGGTGTGGTCGAACTCGGAGGTACTGACGCACGTCACCGCCGATGGCCGTGATGTCGCGGTGCTCTACGGGCGCGAGGGCGAGCAGGGGTCGACGGTGCTGCGGTACGCGTCGGCGCCCGAGGTCCGGGTGCTCGACGGTGACGTGCGGAGCTCGTTCGACGGCAAGGATCTGCGGCTGGACTACACCCACTCCGGGCTGGCGAGGGTGCTCGTCTCGGGTGGCGGGCGCCGTCCGATGCTGCTCATGCTCGGCACGGACGCGACCGCCGCGCGGTTCTGGCGCATGGACACCGCGGCCGGACCGGTGCTGGTCAGGGGCACCTCGCTCGTGCGGGAAGCCAGGATGACGGGCGACCGGCTGGCACTGCGGGCCGACACGGACGCACCGGGTGAGGTCGAGGTCTTCTCGTCGGCGCGCAGGCTGACTGTCGGCGGCAAGCCGGTCGACACGCGGCGCACGCCGAGTGGGTCGCTGCTGGGCACTCTGCCCGGACCGTGTGAGGTGACGCTGCCCGCGTTGTCGGATTGGTCGTACCGGGCCGAGCCGCCCGCTGCCGGCGACACGGGCTGGACGGTCGCGGACAAGACCACGACCGTGAGCCCGATCAAGCCGAAGACGCTGCCGGTCCTCTATGCCGACGACTACGGCTACCACTACGGCAATGTCTGGTATCGCGGGGACTTCACGCCGGACGGCACCGAGAAGACCGTGTCGCTCAACGCGATCACCGGCAAGGGCGGAAGCTATCTCGCCTGGCTCGACGGGCACTACCTCGGCTCCGCGCTCGGCGGTACGCAGGCCGATTCGGACGCGCCGGTGAATCGCGACCCCGGCCGCGGGGACTTCGCGGTGCCGGAAGGGCTGCTGGTCAAGGGAAAGCAGGCGCGGCTGTCGGTGCTCGTGACCAATATGGGGCACAACGACGACTGGACGGCCGACGACACCAGGTTCAAACAGCCGCGCGGGCTTTTCGGGGCCGTGGTCGGTGACGCGAAGATCGCCTGGCAGATCCGGGGCGCCGTCGGCAATGACGCCGAACGCGGTCCGCTGAACAACGGCGGTCTCTACGGCGAACGCCAGGGCTGGCATCTCCCGGGGGCGCAGGGCCGCTGGGACCGTCCGCCTGCCACCGTCGAACCGGGGGTTTCCTGGTATCGCACCACTTTCCGGCCCGGCTTGCCGAAGGACCATGACGTCTCGGTCGCGCTGCGGTTCGGTGAGCGGCCAGGCAAATACCGGGTGCTGGTGTTCCTCAACGGCTGGAACATGGGGCAGTACGTCAATCCCGGCGCGCAGCACGACTTCGTGCTGCCCGCCGGGATTCTCAAGAACGCGAACACCCTGTCGCTGGCGGTGGTCTCCACCGACCAGGCGGCGGGCGGACCGCCTCCCGTGAGCCTGGTCTCGCTGGGAAACCACCGCAAGTAGTCGTGAGTGGTATGGCCGGGGGGAAAAGGGTGAAAAGAGAAACCACCCCCCAAATAAGTTAAATAGCCAAATCCCAGCGGTGGGGCGGGTCCGCCAACCCCGCGGCGGGGT
>NZ_JBHWEB010000192.1:4964-12472 GCF_042734395.1 Amycolatopsis sp. NPDC059657
GGTCGTTCACCCCCCTCCCGGCGCCGGGCTGCCGCCCCCCCGTGCGCATGGATGCGGGGGATACCCCCACCATTATGTCGGTAGTGGTATGGCCGGTTCTAACCGGTCATACCACTCACGACCCCCAAAGGAGCTTTCATGCGAACATGCCGGTCGGTCGCCGTTCTCGCCATCGCCGCGTCGTTGCTGACGCCCGCGACGGCGGAGGCCGCGCCCTCGATTGGTGGTTGGCCGCATTCGGTCACGCTGACCGAGTCGGCGCTCGAAGGGGTGCACGGCACGGCCCCCGACGCCACGATCCGCAACGTCCTCACCGTCACCGCGAACGGGGCGGCGCTGCGGATCCGGCTGGGCAACCCGTTCGGCGGCTCCGCGATGACCGTGCGGTCGGCGTGGGTCGGCCTGCAGCCCAAGACCGATTCACCGGCACTGAGGCCTGGTTCGAACCGTCAGGCCACCTTCGGGCTCAAGCGCACGGTGACCGTGCCGCCGGGTGGCACGGTCTGGAGCGACCCGCTGCCGCTGATCGTGCGGGCCGGTGACCACGTCGCGGTGAGCGTCTACGCGCCGGGCGCGCCGGTCAACGACCACGTCTTCCCGCCTCCGCAGGCCAACACGCCTGGATCGTTCCTGTCCGGCCCCGGTGACGCCGGGCGCGACGAGTCGGGGACCGCCTACGGCGCCTTCTCACCCGGCACACTGTGGTGGGTCGACGCGGTGAGCGCCGTCTCCGAGGCACGCGGCACGATCGTGGCGCTCGGCGATTCGATCACCGACGGGTACAACGCCTTCGGCGGTGGCCCGCGCTGGACCGACGTGCTGGCGGCGCGGATCGGGAAGCTGCCGCCCGGCAGGCGGCTGTCCGTGGCCAACGCGGGGATCAGCGGCAACACGGTCAGCGTCCAGCCGAATCCGTACGACCCGACCAACCAGTGCTGTGGCCCGCCTGCCCCGCTGCGGCTCGATCGCGACGTGCTCTCGCTGCCCGGTGTGCGCTACGTGCTGCTGCTGGAAGGCACCAACGACATCGGCGGCGGCGATCACGCACCGCCCGCGCCCGCCGCCCAGGTCATCGGCGCCATGCGCACCATCGCGGCGAAGGTGCACGCCGCCGGGCACAAGTCGGTCGGCGCCACCATCCTGCCGATGTGCAGCGGCGCGGGCAGCGCGAAGGAACAGGTCCGGCTCGAGGTCAACAACTGGATCCGCACCTCCGGGACGTTCGACTCGGTGCTGGACTTCGACGCCGTGCTGCGTGACCCGGCCGACCCGACGGTGATCCGCGCGGCGTGGCGCAGCGACTGCTACCACCCCAACGCCGAAGGCGACCGCGTACTCGGCGAGTCGATCGACCTCTCGACGTTCGGGTTGTGAGTGGTACGGCCGGTTAGAACCGGCCGTACCACTCACGACCCTCTACGTCCGCTGGAGCTGGAAGCGCTGGTTGGCGTTGCCGGTGAGCGTCCACTGCGAGATGCGCGCGCCATCCGCGCCGGACACCTCCCACACGTCCATCGCCAGGCCGCTCTGCCGGTTGACCAGGCTGACCGCGCCGCCGCCCTGGTCGATCACCTGCCACTGCTGGCTCGTGGTGTTGGCGTCCGGCTGCTGGGTGATGTCCGCGCCGCTGGTCGAACCGGCGACCTGCAGCACCAGCCCGCTGTGCCGGGCCCTGATCCGGTAGTAGCCACCGCCGGAGTCGAGGAAGTCGAACTGCTGGTTGGCCGCGCCGGTGACCGACCACTGCCGCAGTGCGGCGCCCGCGGCGGTCGACGCGTTGGCGATCTCGGCCGCCTTGCCGCTGTGCTGAGCCACCAAGCGGTACTGGACGCCGATCTGCACCGGGCTCCCGCCGGTCGTGCCGTTCAGCGCGGTGAGCGTCGCGTCGTAGGCCGGCTTCTTGTTGCCACCACGGTCGAACAGCAGCGGGTTCTCGCCACTGCGCCAGGAGTCGCTGTCCCGGACGCCCCACGTGGTGATGCCCGTGCAGCGCGCCACGTTCAGGCAAGCCTTGACCGTGTTGGCGTAGGCGCTCGCTGGCGCGTTCGCGATGTCGAGCTCGGTGAGCTGCACATCGACGCCGAGCGCGGCGAAGCTCGACAGCGTCGTCTGGAAGTTGCTGGGCGGGCCGCCGCTGCCGAAGTGCGACTGGAGCCCGACGCAGTCGATCGGCACGCCGCGTGCCTTGAAGTCCTTGACAAGCCGGTAGACACCTTGGGTCTTGGGCGAGTTCCAGTCCTCGATGTTGTAGTCGTTGTAGCAGAGCTTGGCGGCCGAATCCGCGGCGCGGGCGGCGCGGAACGCCTCCTCGAGGAACCCGGTGCCGAGGACATCGCGGAACACCGAGGAGCGGAGCTGGCCGTTGCCACCGTCGTCGAAGGCCTCGTTGACCACGTCCCACGCGTAGATCTGACCGCGGTAGTGGCCCATGAGGTTGTTGATGTGGTTGGTCATCACGGCGCGCAGCGTGGTCGCGTCCCGGATGCCGCCCACCCAGCCGGGCAGCTGCGAGTGCCAGACCAGGGTGTGGCCGCGCATTCGCTGGTTGTGGGCGCGCGCGTGGTCGGCGATCCGGTCGGCCGAGCCGAAGGTGAAGCTGTTGCGGGACGGCTCGGTGGCGTCCCACTTCATCTCGTTCTCGGGGGTGATCGCGTTGAATTCCCGGTCGAGGATGGTCGTGTACTGCGAGTCGCCCAGTTTTCCCGCTGCCACGGCGGCGCCGAAGTAGCGGCCGGACTGGGCGGCGGCCGCGCCGAGGGTGGACGCGGCGGCGTCCGCGCTCGGCGCGAGCGTCATCGCGCCGGTCACGGCGAGCGAGATGAGCACCGAGTGGAGGCGCCATCGGGGGGAGTGGTGCTGGGTCATGATCCTCCTTCGTCGTTGAAGGTGTTCGCACCCGGTTCGGTTCCGCCCGGCGCCACGAAACCGCGGCGCCGGGCGGAACCGAACTGGCGGTGGTCAGCCCTTCGAGCAGGTCTGGCCGTTCACCGTGAAGGCCGCGGGCTCCTGGTGCGGCGGGGTCGACGAGGCGTTGAACCCGGCCTGCACCGAACCGCCGGACGGCACGCGGCTGTTCCACGGCAGTGAGGTCGCGGTCACCGCGGCGCCGGTCTGCGACCAGGTGGCCGACCATCCCTGGGTGAGCTTCTGGTTGCCTGGCCAGGTGAACCCGAGCTGCCACGAGGTCCAGTCCGCGCCACTGGTGTTGGCGATGGTGACGTACGCGGACACCCCGGTGCTCCAGCCGGTCGCCTGGTAGGTGACCTTGCAGTACGACTGGCCATCCGGCTTGGTGGTCACGGTGACCGCCCCGGAGTATCCCGACTTGACCCCGGCCCCGTTGCGGGCCTGGACGGCGAGCCGGTACGCGGTGTTCGGCCGCAGCCCGGTCAGCGTCGCGGAGGTGCCGGTGACAGTGGTGACGACGCGCGTCGAGTCACCTTCGAACGAGAGGACGTCGTAGTTCTTGACGCCACTCTCCTGGTCACTCGACGCGGTCCAGGTCAGCGTCAAGCCTGTGCCGGTGACCTGGGACGCCACGGGTGTTCCCGGCGTGGTCGGGGGAGTGCTGTCCACCGGGCTCGACTTTTCGGCGGCCCAGCTGGCGATCCACGCGAGCGCGGCGTTCCAGTTGACCGCGACCTCGTTGACCGAGTAGGCCCCGATGTCGTCCACAAAGCACTTCTGTGGCTTGCAGCCCTGGAGCCTGCGGTCGGCGACGGGGTCCTGCAGCCCGCTGTTCGGACCGCCGGAGAGCACGCCGGGCGGTGCGGTGGGCAGTGCCGGGTCGAGCTGGTTGGCCCAGGTCCGGTGGTGCACGTTGCGCACCGGCTGCCCGCCGTACCCGCTGACGTAGGAGTAGCTCACCGGGTTGCGGCCCAGCAGGTAGTGCATCGTCTCGAACACGCCTTCGCGGTATTTGGCGGCGCCGGTGAAGTCGTACGCCAGCGCGAGCACCGACGCGTTGTTGGCGACCAGGCCGTTCGACCCCCACACGTAGGTGCCGTCAGGTTCGCGGTACGGCGCGGGATAACCGAGCGAGGACAGCTGGGTCAGGTGCTTGTCGGCCGCGGCCACGAACGCCGTCTTGATCGCCGCGACGTCGGCCGACGGCAGCCCGTTCGGCACCAGCGCCAGCGTGATGTCGCCCAGTGTCCCGGTGGAACCCCAGTCGTAGCCCCGATCGGTGACCGACTGTCCTTTGTAGAGCGGTGAACCGGTCACGTCCGCGCGGTAGGACGCTTCGGCGGTCGTAGCGAACATCTCCGCGGCCGCCCAGTAGAACTCGTCGGTCAGCGTGGTGTCGCTGTAGGACCCGCCGCCCGTGCCGTCGTTCGGGTCGGCGAGCTTGGCCGGGTTCGCCTTCGCGGCCGCGTACGCCTTCTTCGCCGCGGCGAGCGCCTTGCCCGAGAACTCCGGGTCGATGGTCTTCCAGATGCGGGCGGCCTGAGCGGCGACCGCCGCCGTGTTCAGCGTCGCGGCCGTGCTGGTCGGCGAAAGCCTGCGTGCCTGGCTGTCCTGGCTGGGCAGCAGTGGCAGGCCGGTCCAGTTCACGTCGTGGATCTTGTGGTGCACCATGCCGTCCGGCGCCTGCATCTTCAGCAGGAAGTCGACTTCCCAGCGGGCTTCGTCGAGGATGTCGGGTACCCCGTTGGCCTTTTCCGGGATCGAGAGCTTGCCGTCGCCGAGCGCGGCGGCGTCACCGATCAGCTTGGCGCGCTCATAGGTGTTGAGCAGCTGCCAGGCCGAGATACCGCCGTTGACGACGTACTTGCCGTGGTCACCCGCGTCGTACCAGCCGCCGCGCACGTCCAGCGTGTAGCCGCAGCTGAGGTCGGACCGGCAGGGCACGTTGTTGTCGCCCTGGTTGGGCGCGACGTTGAGATGGCCCGCCGGTCGCGCGTAAGCGGCGCCCGCGTACTGCGCGCCGATCTCGATGCCGCTGCGCTGGTGGTAGAAGAACGCCAGCGAGTCGTACCGCAGCTTCTTGATCGGGTCCGCGGAGATGTCGAACGGGAAGCTGGTCTCGCTGCCGACGCTCAGCGTGTAGCCGGTGCCCGCGGTGTCGTAGGACGAGAAGTCGATCAGGTGCACCGGGTCGCCGGAAAGCGTGTCGGCCCCCTTCGGCGTGGTCCGGCCGGTGGCGACAGAGGTGCCGGCGGAGTTCTTCAGTACCCATGTCTGCGCGTCCGTCGCGGCGGAGACGAGGGTGGCGTGCTTCGGCAGGCCTGGCAGGTACGCGACCTGGTCGACCTGGACCTTCTTCGTCGGCGCCGGCGGGCCGCCTGGCGGGATCACCCCACCGACCAGCGAGATGTTGTCCACGCAGACGGTGTTGTCCGCGGCGTTGCCACCGAGCTGGAAGACGATCTGGCCGTTGCCGGCGTCAGGGAAGTCCAGCCCCGAGGTGAACGTGAAGCTGAACTTCTGCCTGGTGGTGGTCAGCTGGACCTCGTGCCTGGCGATCGTCCGGTACGGGCTGACCCCTTCGCCCGCGTTGGCCGCGATGAGCTGGGGAGCGGTGGCGTACGCGTCGAAGGACATCGTGTACTGCTGGCCGGTTTCGAACGGCACGCCGTTCTCACCGATCAGCGCGTCCCAAGGGTTCGCCGTGCCACCGGTGACGGCCGCGCACAGTTCACCGCCCGCGACGCGATGGGACACTCCGGCGCTGGCCCACCACGGGTCGGCCGTGCCCGCGCTGAAGGTGCCGTTGCTGATCCGTTCGTAGTCGGCGGCTTGGGCCGTACCCGGGGTGACGAGCGCGACCGCGACAGTGGCGACGCCGAGAAAAGCGCTGGCGTGGCGGAATCTGCGGCGGAAAAGCGATCTCATCAAAGTGGTCTCCTCCGTCTGCTCTGACGGTTGACTGGGTTTGCTGGGAGCGCTCCCAGCAGAGCCTAAGCCGCCCGCTGGGCGTTCGCAAGAGCCGGTTTCCCACTGTGTAAGTTACAAACAGGCGGCAGGGTTCGTGAGTGTCGCCGACGGTTAGAGTTCCCGGATGTCGCGCGAGCCGGTCGAGCGCACAAACGCCACGTTTGCAACGCTGATCGACACATAAGCCCCGTTCGTTCCGTCCAGAACCCCGCGAAAACTCGGGCAAATACGGCAAAGTGGGGCAAGGGGCGGCGACTTAGGTCCTTTATGGACATTCAGTCGGGCGCGATCCGCGTCATCCAAGGAGTTGATCTTCGCGAAACCGGGTTTGGGCAACCGGATAGCCCAAAGTCGGGTTTCGCGCGTCGTTTGACAGTCCAGGCTGAGCCTTAACGACCCGGCATCGGGTTATTAATGGAACCGTCGGTAACGCTCACGGCCCCGTCAGGATGCGGTGCGCAGGGTCCACCGCTGGTTCGCTTGGCCGTTGCAGGTCCACAGGACGAGCTTGGTGCCGTTGGCCGTACCCTTCCCGTTCGCGTCCACGCACAGTCCGGATTGGACGCCGGCGATCGTGCCGTCGGCGTTGACCGTCCACTGCTGGTTGGACTGGCCGTTGCAGTCCCAGATGACCACCAGGGTCCCGTTGGCCGTGCCATGGCCGTACGCGTCCAGGCACTTGGTGCCGTAGACGGTCAGCTGCTTGCCGCTCGTGGCTGTCCACGCCTGCCCGGACCGGCCCCCGCAGTCCCACAGCTGCGCCTGGGTGCCGTTCGCCGAAGCCCCGACGTCGACGCAGCGTCCGGATTGCGCACCGACGATCTGCTTGGCCTGGGGTGTGCCGGGCGTGCCGATGCTGCCGGGTACCGAGCGCAGCGCGGTGAACCAGGTGGCGGCCATCTTGTCGTAGCCAGTGGCCGTGGGATGGACGCCGTCGATCAGGTCGGCGGTGGTCAGCGCGGCGTGCATGTCCACGAGGTGCACGTGCTTCCCGGCGTTCTGCTTGCTCCGCACGATTCCCGGGATCGCGGAGTTGTAGGTGCGGACGGCGGACTCCCGCGCGTCACCGCTGAGCGGGGTGAGCTGCGCGACGAAGACCTCGGCCTCCGGTGCGGTCGCGGTGATGCGGTCGATCAGGCCGGACAGCCGGGCGGGCGCGCGGGCTACGTCGACGTTCTGCAGGATGTCGTTGGTGCCGATGTGCAGCAGTACCGTGTGCGGGGTGGTGGTGCGCAGCCAGTTGACGATGTTCGCGTCGATCTGGTCGATGCGCCACCCCGGGTGCCCCTCGTGGTCGTGGTCACCGAGGGTCGACGGCCCGTTGGACTGCGAGCCGACGAGGTCGACCTGATAGCCGCCTGCCGAAACCCGTTGCCACAGCCCGATCCGGTACCCGCCCGGCACCTGGGTGCCTTCGGTGATGGAGTCGCCCAGCGGCATGACGCGCACACCGCCGTTGGATTCGGCGAAGGCGGGACCGCTGGGCGGTACGGCCGTGGTCACCACGGCCAGCACGGCAGCGGCAAGCCATGTGAAGCTTCGCATCGTTCCTCCTGGTGAGAAGGGGTCGTGAGTGGTACGGCCGGGTGTAAAACGGGCTGCCCATCACCCACCGCGGCCCGCCCCGGGGT
>NZ_JBHWEB010000193.1:0-12299 GCF_042734395.1 Amycolatopsis sp. NPDC059657
GACACCCTGATAGGAGAACCCGGCTCCATCTTTGCGATGCCCGTAGACCTCGGTGATCTTGGCGTCGATGTCGATGAACGCCACCTGCTCCGCGCTGGGCAGCAACGGTGCCTGCGCCGACAATCGGACCAGCGCTTCGGCGGCGGTCGAGGTGAGCTGGCGGGCATGCCCGCCGGTGAACCCGCGCAGCCACGACCCGCACGTCGAGGGCGCCCGCACCCGATCGAACAACCGGCGCATCGCGCCATGGCGGATCACATCGAGATCATCGATCGAATCCGCGCCGATCACCATCCCGGCCACGACCGACAACGCTTTCGCGTCACTGTTCGCGCCAACCGGAATCCCCAGGTCAACACGCTCGTCGATCAGCTCACCCAGGCCGATGTTCTCCGCCAGCCGCATCACCGGCACCAGCCCGGCGCACGACACGACACTCTCATCATCGAACCTCACATCGGTCCGGACGGCACTATGAGATGATCGCATTCAGCAGATGCCCTCTCACTCGGTCGGATTGTTTCCTTCGCAAGAACAATCATCCCAAGTCAGAGGGCATCTGCGCGTCCACGACACGATCAACTCACCAAGATCCTCGGCGGATCCAGGCTCAACTTTGTGAAAGTGGCGTTCACGTCGGCGAGGCGGACTTCACGACACCTTGGCGCCGTAGACGTGATCGACCGTCATGGTCATGAGAACCCTGCGGTCGGCCACCATCGCCGCCCGGTATTCGTCCCAGTCGGGGTGTTCGCCCGCGGCGGTGCGGTAGTAGTCCACCAGGGCCTCGACCTCGGGACCGTGCGGGTCGGTGCCGGGGCCGATGAGCGTCGCGGTGCCCTCGGCGGTCGCCCATGACCACCCGTCGGCGCTCGTGACCTCCAGGGTGGCGCGCGGGTCGCGGCGCAGGTTGACGGTCTTGACCAGACCGTCGCGCATCGAGACGTGGATGACGCCGGTTTCCCTGTCGTAGAACGGCATCACGGGTGAGAGCTGCGGGCGGCCGTCCGGCTTGATCGTCGCGAGTACGCCGAGCCTGCTCTGGGCGAGCAGCGTGTGTGGATCGAAGGACATGGCAGAATCGTCAACCTTCACACCGGTATGAAGGTCAAGGGGGACGCGCGTGTTGATCGGCGAGTTGAGCAGACGTACCGGAGTCCGAGCGCACCAGCTGCGCTATTACGAGGCACAGGGCCTGCTCGAGCCCTGCCGCGGTTCCAGCGGCTACCGCGAGTACTCCGACGACGCGGTGCTGACCGTGCTGCAGATCAGGAAGCTGCTCGACGCCGGGCTGTCGACCGAGGACATCGGCTACCTGCAGCCCTGCGTCAGCGGCGCGGCACCCGACCTCGAACCCTGCGCGGAGCTGCGCGACGTGCTGCGCACCCGGCTCAAGGGCTTGGACGAGCAGATCGACACGCTCACCCGGTCCCGCGAAGCCCTTCGTGATTACATCGCCGCGACGGAAACCAAACCCTGAGGAGAGATGTGTCGGACGAGGCCAGCGCGTTGGCGGCTTTCGGGTACGAGCTCGGGATACTGAAACGGATCCGGCGGGCGGGCTGGTGGCAGGCCGGGGTGCGGGATCCCGAGTCGGTGGCCGAGCACAGCATGCGGGTCGCGCAGCTGGCCGGGCTGCTGGCGGCCGAGGAGGGCGCCGATCCCGCGCGGGCCGCGTACCTCGCGCTCTGGCATGACACGCAGGAGACACGCACCGGCGACCTCCCGCACACCGCCAGGCCGTACCTCACCAAGCCGGATCCGCGGGAGATCACCGCCGACCAGACCGCGAAACTCCCCGAGCGCGCCAAGAACTCGGTCCGCGAAGCCGTCGCCGAGTACGAAGCGGCCGAGACTCCCGAATCCCGCTGCGCCCGAGACGCCGACAAACTCGAAATGTTGCTGCAGGCCGTCGAATACCGGGACATCGGTGTCGCACGCGTCCAGGAATGGATCAATTCCGCACTCAAGGGCATCAGCACCGAAACCGGCCGCCGTGTCGCCGAAGTGGCTGTCGAGCTTTCCCCGATGACGTGGCGAGGCTAATCCTTCAGCAGCACCAAGAAATCCTGGTCGGATTGGACGGAGCGATAACCCGCCCGCGTGAAAACGGATTCGATTTCAGGGGGTGGCGACAGAATGACCAGCCGCGCACCGGATTTCAGATTCGGTGAAAGGTGCGTGACGATCGAATCCGTGTCGGGTGAACCGGTTGGCCAGGTGACCGTGACAAAGTCGTAGACGCCCATTCTCGGCAGTCTCGCCGTTTCGTGAATCTCGTACGAGATGCCCAGCGGGTCGCGTTCTTCGGCACGCTGGGCGATGGCGATCAACTCCTGTGATGAGTCGACACCCATGACCCGCGAAGCGCCTGCCAGGCGGAACAGGCGAGGGTAGTGGCCGTCGCCGCAACCGACGACCAGTACGGACTTACCGGCCAGTCCCGGCAGCGCGGACAGGATGGCGTCCTGTTCGACTCGCTCCCGGCCCGCCATGAGCCGGACGCTAGCCGACCCGCGCTGCGTTCGACAGGCCCAAGCGGCTCATCTGTCCTGCTCAGTCAGGGAAGTTGACCCACCAGTTGGTGCCGCCGAGATCATCTGGCGATGCTTTTCAAGCATCCTTGAAGCGCCAAGGATGCTTGACGGGTGACCACTCATTTGGCGGTATGAAACTTTCGTACCCGCTGGTGATCATGGTGGCGAACTGTCGTAGGGGTGGCAGTGTGCTGAAGGGGAGAATATTCGTGAAAAGACTTTTGATGGGCGCTGCGTCCATTTCTTTGGCTGCCGCCGCAGTGCTTTCCGGCGCGCCGATGGCGAGCGCGGCCACCGACGGCGTCACCGCGGGGAGCTGTTCGGCCCGCTATAACGCTTATGACCCGGAGCAGGGTGGTGGCACCGCTTACTCGTACTGCACCGCCGATGCGCCTGTCAGTCAGCACAGGGTGCTGATTTGGTGCGATGGGCGTGGGCCGTACTACGGAAACTGGATCGCCAAGGGCAAATTCTCCACCACGGCCTGCGCGGGTGGTGAGCGCGCCACATTCGCGGATCTGCAGTTCCGCTAGGCGAATGCGAAAGGGGCGCATCCACGAACCGCGTGGATGCGCCCCTTTGCCGTGTTGGCGGCTCAGTGCGGGTCGGCCAGCGCGAGATCCGCGGCCTTCGGCTTGGCCGTCTTGATGACCTTCTTGTTGCGGCGGTTGCGCTTCTCGAGGTAGTTCGCCAGAGCTGTCAGCAGCAGGCACATCACCACGTAGAGCGCGCCGACCACGATCGTCGACGGCACGATCGGCCGGGAGAACTCACCCTGTGAGCCGATGAACTTGGCGTAGTACAACAGCTCCTGATACGTGATCAGGAAGCCGAGCGCGGTGTCCTTGAGCAGCACCACCAGCTGGCTGATGATCGTCGGCAGCATCGCCCTGATCGCCTGCGGCAGCAGCACCGAGATCATCACCCGGGTCTTGCGCATGCCCAGCGCGTACGCCGCCTCGGACTGCCCGCGCGGCAGCGACTGGATGCCCGCGCGGAAGATCTCCGCGAGCACCGAGCCGTTGTACAGCATCAGGCCCAGCACCACGGCCAGGAACGGGGTCGTCTGGACCCCCGCGATCGGCAGGCCGTAGTAGAACAGGAACATCAGGACCAGCAGCGGGATCGCCCGGAAGAACTCGACGACCGCGGTGGCGATGTTGCGAATCCACGCGTGATCGGAGAGCCTGCCCGCCGCGAAGATCGCGCCGAAGATCAGCGCCAGCACCGCGCCGGCGCCGAACGCCTTGAGCGTGAACCAGATCGCGCTCAGCAGATCTTCCTGGACCTGCTTGTACTGCAGCCACTCCCACTTGCTCGGGGTGAACTGGCCGCTGTCGTAGAAGCGGTAGGCGACGAACGCGATCAGCGCGACCACGGCCACGACGCCGATGACCGCGAACGCCCGGTAGCGCAGCCGTGCCTTCGGCCCCGGGATGTCGAACAGGACGTTGCTCATCGGGCCACGCTCCAGCGCTTCTCCAGGCTGCGCTGGACGACGGACAGCACGGAAACCAGGATGATGAAGCCGAGCGCCACCCAGAGCAGCCCGACCAGCTGGTTCTCACCGCGCTCGGAAAGGTACTGCCGGATCGCGCCCGCTTCGGCGACCGAGAAACCGGCCGCGATCGTGGTGTTCTTCAGCAGCGCGATCAGGGTGCTGATCAGCGGCGGGACCACCGACCGCAGCGCCTGCGGCAGGACGATCTGGCCCAGGATCTGGGTGAAGGTCAGCCCGAGCGCGCGGGCCGCCTCGGCCTGGCCGACCGGCACGGTGTTGATCCCCGAGCGGACCACCTCGCAGATGAACGCCGAGGTGTACACGGTCAGCGCGACCACCGCTGCCGGGAAGTAGTCCAGCTTGACGATCTTCAGCAGCGGGAAGGCGAAGACCATGAAGAGGAAGACCAGCGTCAGCGGGGTGTTGCGGACGATGGTCACGTAGGCGGTGCCGAACGCGCGGAACACCGGCACCGGGCTCACCCGCAGCATCGCCAGGAAGGTGCCGAAGATCAGGCTGCCGACCGCGGCGAGCGCGAACAGTTCGATCGTGGTGAGGAAGAAAGGACCGAAGAGGTCCAGATTGTCGAGCAGGACGTTCATCGAGCCCCCGCTGCTTCCTTCTCAGGAGTGGGTGGATACGACCACGGCCGGTGGACAGCGTTCATCCACCGGCCGTGACGTGACTGTCAGTACTTCTCGAGGGTCGGCTTGGTCGCGGTCGAACCCGACTTGCCGAGCGTGGCGTCGTAGATCTTCTGCCAGGTGCCGTCGTCCAGCGCCTTCTGCAGGGTGTCGTTGATCTTGTCGCGCAGTGCCTTGTCGTCGTGGCCGAGCCCGATGCCGTACGGCTCCTTGGAGAACGGCTGGCCGATGACCTTCAGGTTGTCCTTGTCCAGCGAGGCGAAGCCCTTGAGGATCGCGTCGTCGGTGGTGACGGCGTCGACGTCCTTGGTGAGCAGCTTGTCGACGCACTGCGAGTAGTTCTGGAACTCGACGATGTTCGCGTCTTCGGTCAGCTTGTCCGCGCGGACCTTCTGGATCGGGGTCGAGCCGGTTACCGAGCAGACCTTCTTGCCCTTGAGCGTGTCCTTGCTGGTGATCGACGTGTCGTCCTTGCGGATCAGCAGGTCCTGGCCGGCCTGGAAGTAGGGACCGGCGAAGGAGATCTGTGCCTTGCGCTTGTCGTTGATCGTGTACGTGCCGACGTAGTACGCGACGTCACCGTTGGTGATGGCCTGCTCGCGGTTGGCCGACGGGATGGCCTTGTACTCGATCTTGTCCTTGCCGAAGCCGAGGCTGGCGGCGACCAGGCGTGCGATCTCGATGTCGAAACCGGAGTACTCGCCGTTCGTCGGGTTCTTCTTACCGAGACCCGGCTGGTCGTCCTTGACACCGATGGTGATCTTGCCGGCGGTCTTGGCCTTGGCGAAGGCCGGGGAGCCCGCGACGTCCACGTTCTGCGCGACCACGTACTCCGGCAGCGTGGCGGCGTTCGACTGGCCCTCGGCGGGCTTGTCGGTCGGCGAGCCTTCCTTGCCACAGGCGGTCAGCGCAAGACCGCCGACGAGCAGTCCCACCGCGAGGGTGCGGATCCTCATGTGAATCTCTCCTGTTTGTTTCGACGGTGCGGCGTCAGCCGCGGTACCACGCTCAGTGGGTCAGGATCTTGCCGAGGAAGTCCTTGGCACGGTCCGACTTCGGCTTGGTGAAGAACTCGTCGGGCGTGGTGTCTTCGACGATCTCTCCGTCGGCCATGAAGATGACCCGGTCGGCGGCGCGACGGGCGAAGCCCATCTCGTGCGTGACGACGAGCATCGTCATGCCGTCCTTGGCGAGGCTGGTCATGACGTCGAGCACCTCCTGGACCATTTCCGGGTCCAGCGCGGAGGTCGGCTCGTCGAACAGCATCACCTTCGGGCGCATGGCCAGCGCGCGGGCGATCGCCACACGCTGCTGCTGCCCGCCGGAGAGCTGGGCCGGGTACTTGTCGGCCTGATTGGCGATGCCGACCCGCTCGAGCAGTTCCATCGCCGTCTTGCGGGCTTCGGCCTGCGGGGTCTTGCGCACCTTGACCGGCGCGAGCATGACGTTCTCGACGATCGTCTTGTGCGCGAACAGGTTGAACGACTGGAACACCATGCCGACGTCGGCGCGCAGCGCCGCGAGTGCCTTGCCCTCGGCGGGCAGTGGCTTGCCGTCCACGGCGATCTCGCCCGAGTTGATCGGCTCCAGGCGGTTGATCGCCCGGCACAGTGTCGACTTGCCCGAGCCGGAGGGCCCGAGCACGACCACCACCTGCCCACGGGGCACCTCGAGGTTGATCTCCTTGAGTACATGCAGGTCGCCGAAGTACTTGTTCACGGCGTCTGCCCTGATCATCGGCGGCGCCGTCGGCGCGGCGGTCATCTGGCCTCCACGAGCCTTGCTGGTTCTTAGGTTGTCCACGAGAGCGAGCACGCGATGGCGGAAACCTACTCCCGCCGAACTCGATGTAAAGCCCGCTTGACCCACACTTAGGGTTTCAAGTCCGTATCGTTCCCCCTCATCACTACTGATCACCCTAGTCCGGCGAAACGGACGACGTTACCGGGGTCACACCCGGTGTAATCTGGATCGGTCACGGTCCGTCACCGGTTCGCCCGCTCGGGCGGCCTCATGGAGGGGAACAAGGGTTGCGGGTATTGCTGGTAGAGGACGACGACCGTGTCGCCGGAGCCCTCACGCCCGCGCTCGTCCGCCGGGGGCTGGTGATCCGCAGGCTGGCCTCGGGCGCCGGCGTGCTCGATCGGGTGCACGAGGTGGACGTGGTACTGCTCGACCTCGGCCTGCCCGACGTCGACGGGATCGTGCTGTGCCGCCAGATCCGCGCGGTCAGCGACGTCGCGGTCATCGTGGTCTCCGCGCGCGGTGAGGTGGAGGACCGGATCCTCGGCCTGCGCGCCGGCGCCGACGACTATCTGGTCAAGCCGTACAACGTGGAGGAGCTCGTCGCCCGCGTCCACGCGGTGCGCCGCAGGCGTGGCGACGGCGGCGTCGTGTCGCCCGCGCCGACCGGCGTGGTGCGCATCGACGACGTGCACGTCGACCTGGACCGGCACGAGGTGCGCGTCGGCGACACCGTGGTTTCCTTGTCCCGCAAGGAATTCCAGGTGCTCACCCTGGTCGTCGCCGCCCGCGGCGCCGTGTGCACCCGCGAGCACGTGCTCGTCGAGGTCTGGGGACGCAGCGGACCGGCGGAGAGCCGATCGCTCGACGTCCACATCGCGACGCTGCGCACCAAGCTCGGCCGTCCCGCCATGATCGAGACGGTGCGCGGGGTGGGCTACCGGCTGGCGGGCCAGCCGGAACGGGAGTGACCCGATGCGGCTGAGACTGCAGGCGATCGTGCTGTCGCTGGTCGCGCTGCTCGTGTTCGGCCTCGGCGTGCCGCTCGCGCTGGCCGTCGCAGGCCGGGTGCAGCAGGAGCTGTTCCTCGACCGGCTCACCGACACCTCGCGGTTCGCCTCGGTCGCGCAGCGGCCCATCGTCGACAACCGGTCGGACGAGCTCACCGTCCAGCTCAGGCGCTACAGCGAGGTCTACGGCGTGGCGATCGCCGTGCTCAACAAGGACCGCGTGCTGGCGGCGTACGCGAGCAGGGACGGTGCGGCGTTCGACGGGACCGGCGCGGCCGTCGCCGCGCAGCTCGACTCCGCGCTCGCGGGCAGGCGGCCGGAGCCGGGCGCGCTCCTCATGCCCTGGGATTCGAGCCCGCTCGTGCTGTCCGAGCCGATCCTGATCGACGGTGAGGTGCGCGGCGCGGTCGTCACGATCTCGGACACCGGCAAGGCACGCGCGCTGCTCGTTCTCTACTGGACGCTGATCGCCGCGGGCGCGGTGCTCGCGTTCAGCCTGGCGCTGCTGGTCGCGCTGCCGGTGGTCCGCTGGATCCTGCGCCCGGTGCGCAGGCTCGACGAGGCGACCGAGTCACTGGTGGCCGCCGTGGTCAGCGGGCGTGACGTGGAGCTGGTCGGCGCCGCCAGCGGGCCGCCGGAGCTGCGCAAGCTCGGCAGCTCGTTCGACCGGATGGCCGCCAGCGTCGGCGAGGCGCTGCTGGCCCAGCGCGCGTTCGTCGCGGACGCGTCCCACCAGCTGCGCAACCCGCTGACCGCGCTCAAGCTGCGGCTGGGGAACCTCGACGGCCATGTGGACCCGGCGGCCGACGAGGAGCTCGAAGCGGCCATGGCCGACGCCGACCGGCTCAACCAGATCCTCGACGGGCTGCTGTCCATGGCCAGGGCGGAGGCCTCGGCCGGTGACCTGGTGCTCGCCGACCTCGACACCTCGATCGCCGACCGGGTGGCGGACTGGCGTGTCGTCGCCAAGGCCGAGCGGGTCCGGCTGGAGACGCACGGTCTCGGTGACGGGCTCGCGGTGCCGACGCCAGCACGCGGGCTGGAGGTCGTGCTCGACAACCTGATCGACAACGCGCTGAAGTTCTCCGAACCCGGTTCGGTCGTGGAGATCTCGGTCGAGCCGGTCGGCGACGGCGTCGAGCTCTCGGTCCGCGACCACGGGCCGGGGCTGCGGCCGGAGGAGCTCGAGCGGGCCACCGACCGGTTCTGGCGCAGCCAGGCGCATCAGAACGTGCCTGGTTCGGGACTGGGCCTGGCGATCGTCAGCGAGATCGCGACACTCGCGGGCGGCGGCATGCGGCTGGAGCTGCCCGACGGCGGCGGCCTGCGGGTGGTCGTCCGGCTGCCGGTCAAGGCTTCCGATCGCGGTAGTACCTGAGCGCGCCGGGATGCAGCTCCAGCGGCATCGTCTCGATGCCGGGATGGACGTCGATGGACTGCGCGGCGGCACTCACCTTGCCGAGTTCGCCCACCGCTTCGAACAGGCCTGCCACCAGCGCCTCGGCCAGGTCGACGGACATGTCCTTGCGCACGACCAGGTAATTCGGCACGACCAGCGTGGTGACCGGCCCGGTACCGAGCGGATACGTCGACGCCGGGATGGTCGCCGTGCGGTACACCGGGTCCTTCAGCCGCATCGCGTCCATCGCCACGCCCATGTCGAGCAGCCGCAGCGGCGTGGTCTGGTTCGTCCTCGTGATCGCGTCGGTGGGCAGCCCGCCCGACCAGAACACGGCGTCGACCGAGCCTGCGACCAGCTCCACCAGCGCCGGGTCCAGGTTGAGCGGCTTGCGTTCGGCGGTGATGCCGAGCTGTTCCAGCAGGTTCTTGGCGATGTACGCGACGCCGGAGTCCGGCGAGCCGACCGCCACCTTGCGGCCGTTGAGCTGCTTGATGTCGGTGATCTTCGAATCGCGCAGCACCACGACGTGCAGGTAGTCGTCGTAGATGCGGGCGAGTGCCTGCAACCCGGACCGCCCGGTGGTCACGTCGGCGGCGCTGAAGGCGACGTCGGCCTCATGGCTCGCGAGCTTGTCGAGGTTGTCCGGTGAGCCCTTGCTCGTCAGCACCTTCGGCGTTTCGGCCAGCCCGAGGCTGCGTCCCCACACCCCGGCCAGCGATTTGGCCAGCTTCGAGTAGACGCCGCCGTCGACGCCGCCCGCGATCGTCACGTGCTCTCCGGACAAGTCCGGCGTGCAGCCCGCGAGCAGCACCAGTGTCAGTGCGAGGAGGCTGATCCGGCGGGTCGTTGTGAGGGGCGCGGTCACGGACCCGATCGTGCCAGACCAGGTCAACCGCGTACTCTCGAACGCGAGATGAGCGCGCGCACTTACCAGATCCGGACCTTCGGCTGCCAGATGAACGTGCACGACTCGGAGCGGCTCGCGGGCCAGCTCGAGGGTGCCGGTTACGTCCCCGCCGAGGATGAAGGCACCCCTGACCTGATCGTGTTCAACACCTGCGCGGTCAGGGAGAACGCCGACAACAAGCTGTACGGCACGCTCGGCCACATCAGGCCGGACAAGCTCGCGAAGCCCGACATGCAGATCGCCGTCGGCGGCTGCCTCGCGCAGAAGGACCGCGGCGAGATCGTCAAGCGGGCGCCGTGGGTCGACGTCGTGTTCGGCACGCACAACCTCGGCTCGCTGCCGACGCTGCTCGAGCGCGCCAGGCACAACTCCGAGGCCCAGGTCGAGATCCTCGAGTCGCTGGAGACCTTCCCGTCGACGCTGCCCGCGCGCCGCGAGTCGGCGTACGCGGGCTGGGTGTCGATTTCGGTGGGGTGCAACAACACCTGCACGTTCTGCATCGTGCCCGCGTTGCGCGGCAAGGAAAAGGACCGCCGTCCCGGTGACGTGCTGGCCGAAGTGCAGGCACTGGTCGACGAGGGCGTGCTGGAGGTGACGCTGCTCGGGCAGAACGTCAACTCCTACGGTGTCGAGTTCGGCGACCGGCTCGCGTTCGGCAAGCTTTTGCGTGCCTGCGGGGAGGTCGAGGGCCTGGAGCGGGTCCGGTTCACCTCGCCGCACCCGGCCGCGTTCACCGAAGACGTCATCGACGCGATGGCCGAGACGCCGAACGTCTGCCCCCAGCTGCACATGCCGCTGCAGTCCGGTTCGGACCGGCTGCTGCGTGAGATGAAGCGGTCGTACCGCTCGGCGAAGTACCTCGGCATCCTCGACCGGGTGCGCGAGTCGATGCCGGACGCCGCGATCACCACCGACATCATCGTCGGGTTCCCCGGTGAGACCGAGGAAGACTTCCAGGCGACCATGGACGTCGTCGCGCAGGCGCGCTTCTCCAGCGCGTTCACGTTCCAGTACTCGCAGCGGCCGGGCACGCCGGCCGCCACGATGCCGGACCAGCTGCCGAAGGCCGTGGTGCAGGAGCGCTACGAGCGTCTCGTGAAGCTGGTCAACGACGTCGCGTGGGACGAGAACAAGAAGATCGTCGGCCGCAAGGTCGAACTGCTGGTCGCGACCGGCGAAGGCCGCAAGGACGCCGAGACGCACCGCATGAGCGGCCGCGCGCGTGACGGCAGGCTCGTGCACTTCGCGCCGACCGGCCCGATGATCGACCGGTCGGTCCGGCCCGGTGACATCGTCGAAACCGTGGTCACCTACGGCGCGCCGCACCACCTGGTGGCCGATGGCGACCTGCTCTCGCACCGGCGTACCCGTGCGGGTGACAACGTCGAGGCCGGACTGCGGCCCAAGACCGACGGCGTAGGCCTCGGCCTGCCCTCCTTCGGCGCGCCCGCGCCGTTGCCCGCTACGACCGGTGGGTGCTCGCTGTGAACGACATGGAAGAACTGGCCGCGGACGTCGACGGTGTCGTCGAGAAGGCCGCGCGGACGATCGACCTCGGCAAGCGCGGGTTCACCATCGCGGTGCTGGTGTTCGTGCTGATCATCGGCCAGCTGCTGCCGTGGGTCGGCGACCACGTCGGCTGGCAGGTGCTGACCGGGGCGGGCGGCGGCATCCCGCAGCTGTTCGCCGCGACCTCGACCGGTGTCGGCGTCTTCGCGTCCGCACTGACGCTGGGCCTGCGCCGCTGGTGGATGGCGTGGGTGTGCGCGGTCGGCGGCTGGTTCGCCTTCGTCGACGGCATTCTGGCGATCTGGTCGCAGCAGTCCTCGGTCGCGGCCAACGCGATCGGCACCGGGCCGGGCATCGGCATGATCATCGCCTGGCTGGCCACCATGCTGCTCGGCATCCAGTGGATGCGGGCGGCCTGGTCCCGCGCCTGAGCGCGGAACCAGGCACCACGGTTCTAGAGGATCGTCAGCAGGGAAATGCTCGAGTACGCGCTCAGGTAGAGCGTGGTTTCCGGGTGGTACAGCCGGAGTGAAACGGTCGCGCTGAAGCTGAAGTTCAGCGAGAACGTCCCCTTCGGCTTGCAGTAGTAGCTGCCGTAGTCGACCCACACGCCCCCGCTGATCTGCGTCTGCAGGATCAGCGTTTCCGAGCCGGACGACACGGCGTCGTCGCTGAGCAAGCCGCCTTCAAGCACGTCGAGCTTGCCCTTGAGCTTGACCTCCTCGTTGGCTTTGGCCTGCTTCTTGGAGAGGTCCAAGCCGACGTTGACCTTCTTCTTGCCGTTCGTGGTCGAAGCGGCCGTGACTGGGGAACCGATCGCCGACGCGGCCGGGGTGAACCCGGCCACCAGAGCGCAGCTGATCGCCAACACCGCGAAAGTGCGGCAGGCGCGTGAAATCAGTGTGTGGTTCATGGTCCACAGTGGACCACTCAAGATTGCGATGAGTGATCGCTAACCCTCGACCAGGTGACGTCCCGTTATCCACTTGTGAGTGTTCCACGCAAAAGGGTCGTGAGTGGTTTGGCCGGTTAGAACCGGCCAAACC
>NZ_JBHWEB010000194.1:0-12288 GCF_042734395.1 Amycolatopsis sp. NPDC059657
AGATCAGTACGCTATCAACCACTGACCAGCCAGAAACTGTCCGGAAAGTCCTGACACACATCTGTCTGTGAAGTCCTGAAACAGGACAGCCGGTTAGAACCGGCCATACCACTCACGAGCCTTTTAGCCGCCGTTCGACGGGCGGTAGGCCGGGGCTGCGGCCATGGCGCGTGCCGTCGCGGGCGGAGCCAGCTTGTCGACCGCGTCGAAGAACGCGCGGCCCATGACGGCGCGGGCTTCGACGGCCGGGTGCGTGGCGCCGAAGTTGTCCGGGTCCTCCTGGCCGTGCGCGAAGATCGAGTACGTCAGCACCGGCTTGCCCGCGGTGTCGAAGATGATCCCGGCCTCGTTGCGGCCGTCGTTGAACCAGCCCGCCTTCGTGGCGACCCTGCCGCGCTCGGCCGAGGACATCGTCCGGCGGATGCCGTCGGTGAACGCGGCCTGCGAGCGCAGGATGTTCAGCAGGTAGTCACCGGAGGCCTTCGACAGCAGCGTCCCGCCGACCAGCGCCTGCAGCAGATCGTGCGTCTCACGCGGGGTGGTCTGGCCGAGGAAGAACCGGTTCGGGTTCGCCACCGGCTTGACCTGGGTCTTCGGGAAACCCTTCGCGACCAGGATCTCATTGATCTCCTTGGCGGGCGCGACGAGACCACAGAGCCGCACGCAGGTGTCGTCGGAGACGGTCAGCAGCAGCGCCAGCACGTGGCCGAGGGTGACCGAGCTCGGGTACGCGCCGTCGAGGCCGAAGATCCCGTCGCCTCCCGCGACGATGATGTCGGCAGGCACGTCGACGCGCTGGTCGAGCTTCAGCAGCCCACGGTCCACTTTGTCCAGTACCGCGGTGGCGACCGCGATCTTGTTGACGCTGTAGGCCTCCACCAGCTCGTCGGCCTTGTCCTCCACTTCGGTGGAGCCCGCGACGCTGATGAAGGAGTTCCACGTGCCGCCGGCGCGCGACGACTGCCTTTCGTAAACCCGGCGGACCCGCTTCTGCGGTGAAGCGGTCTCGGTTTCCGCGAGTGCCGGCGTGGCGGTCGCGAGCACAGCGGCCGTCGCGGCGCCCAGTCCCAAAAGGACCCGGCGGTTCACCTGTTCTGCCACAACAATCCCCAATCGATCACAGTGTGAAGACCGAACCGGGCGCCGCGTAGGCGATCGGTCCGGTGTAGACGGTCGATGCCTGCGCCTCGGCCTCGAGAGGCGTCAGCGACGGCCCGACATGGGTCAGTACGAGCCGTCCGGTGCCCGCAGCGGCGCGCCCTGCGTCAAGCGGCGTCAGATGCACTGGGGACTGCTCCGCGCTATCTGCCTCGCACAGGAACAGGTCGGCTCCGTCCGCGATCTTAGCCAGACCCTGACACGGTCCGGTGTCACCCGAGTAAGCCAGCACCTTCGTGCCGTCGAAAACACGCAGCCCGAAGGCAGGGAAGCCATGTGCCACAGCGTGACTGGTCAGTTGCAGTCTGCCGATACAGGCCTGGTGACCGTCATGCAGCTCGTGCACCTCGAAGGCCTCTTCGACCGGCGCGCGCTGCGTGTTGGTCAGGAAATCGGCCAGCCTCGCGGCGATGCCGGGCGGTCCGTAGAGCGGGATCGGGCCTGGCGGCTCAAGGTCCGCGAACAGCAGTGCATACAGCGCGACGAGCAGATCCGCTGAATGGTCGGCGTGCATATGGGAGATCCAGATCGCGTCGAGTTCGTCGATCGCGGTGTACTGCTGCAGCGCGGCCAGTGTGCCGGGCCCGGCGTCCAGCCAGATGGTCGTCTCGCCGTGTGCCACCAGGTAACCGGAGCAGGGATTGTCGGGCCGCGGATACGGGGTCGAACTGCCCAGGACGGTCAGGCTGATGGTCATATGGCACCCTAGGGCACCGTGAGCAAGGAACTGATCGGAATTCTGCTGCTGGCGCTGGCCGGTTTCCTCATCGGCGGCGTGTACGCCACCTGGAAATCCGTCAAGCTGATGGCGATACTGCTCGGCGTGGCCGCACTGGTGGCCGCCGGCGGCGCCGTCGCGTGGTTCATGAGCTCGTGAGCGTTGCGGGCGGTTCTAACCGTCGGCAACACTCACGACCCTTTTAGACAGACGCGAGTTCGCGGTCCTCGTCGAGCTTCTTGGTGAGCTGCTCACCCTCGACGTCGACGTTCGGCAGCACCTTGTCGAGCCAGCGCGGCAGCCACCAGGCGCCCTTGCCCAGCAGCGACATCACCGCGGGCACGATCGTCATCCGGATCACGAAGGCGTCCACCGCCACCCCGAACGCCAGCGCGAAGCCGATCGACTGGATGAGCGAAGACTCGGCCAGAATGAAGCCGGCGAACACGCTGATCATGATCAGCGCCGCCGCCACGACCACCCGCGAGCCATGCCGGAAGCCGGTGACCATGGCCTCCTGCGGCTCGGCGCCGTGCACGTGCTCCTCGCGCATCCGCGTCACCAGGAAGACCTGGTAGTCCATCGCGAGGCCGAACAGCACGCCGATCAGCAGGATCGGCAGCATGCTCATGATCGGGCCGGTCGACTCGACGCCGAGCAGGTCGTTCAGCCAGCCCCACTGGAACACCGCGACCACGGCGCCGAACGTCGCGACCACCGAGCCGAGGAAGCCGAGCGTCGCCTTCAGCGGCACGATGACCGAACGGAACACCAGCATCAGCAACAGGAACGCGAGGCCGACGATCAACGCGAGGTAGGGGAGCATCGCGTCGGAGAGCTTCTCCGAGACGTCGATGTTGGCCGCGGTCTGCCCGGTGACGGCGATGCTCGCGCCGGTTTCGGACTTCAGCGACGCGCCCTGGGCGCGGATGTCGGCGACCAGATCCTCGGTCTGCTTGCTGCTCGGGCCGCTCTTCGGGATGACGGTCAGTAGTGCCGTGTCACCCACCTGGTTGACGCCGGTCGGTTTGACGAACGCGACGTCGTTCAGCGCGCTCAGCTTGGCGACGACCTGTGGCACCGCCTGCGGGTTCGGCATGTCGACGACGACCAGCAGCGGGCCGTTCGCGCCTTCGCCGAAGCTCTTGCTGACGATCTCGTAGGCGCGGTGCTGGGTGGACTCGGGCGCGGCCGTGCTGTCGTTCGGCAGGCCGAGCTGCATGTCCGTGACCGGGATCGCGACGATCGCGAGACCGGCGACAGCGGCGATCAGCACCGGCCAGCGGCGCTTCGCGACGAACCTGGCCCAGCGCTCGCCGTAGGTGGCCTTCGCGGACTCGTGGTCCTTGCCGGGCTTGATGCGGTTCCTCGCGAAACCGAGGATCGCCGGCAGCAGGGTCAGCGCGATGATCACGGAGATGGCCACGGTGATCGCGGCGGCGACGCCCATCTCGCCGAGGAACGGGATGCCGACGACGGTCAGCCCGGCCAGCGCGATGATCACGGTCAATCCGGCGAACACGACCGCGCTGCCCGCGGTGCCCGCGGCGCGTCCGGCGGCCTCTTCTGGCGTGCGGCCGATGGCGAGTTCATGCCGATAGCGCGACACGATGAAGAGCGCGTAGTCGATCCCGACGGCCAGTCCGATCATCAGCGCGAGCACCGGGGTGTTGTTGTTGAGGTCCAGGAATCCGGACGCGGTGGTGATGCCCGCCATCCCGATGCCGACGCCGACGAGCGCGGTGAGCAGCGGGATCCCGGCGGCGATCAGCGACCCGAAGGTGATGACCAGCACGAGCGCCGCGACGGCGACGCCGAGTCCTTCGGTGGCGTTGGTGACCGGCTGGGTCTGCACGGCGTCACCGCCGAACTCGACCTGCAGCCCGGCCTGCTCGCCGACCTTCGCGGCCGACTTCAGCGCGGTGCGGTCCTCGTCGGTCAGTTCGAAGGCCTTCTCCTTGTAGCTGACCTGCGCGAGCGCGACGCGCTGGTCGGGGGAGATGGACTTCATCTGGAACGGGTCGGCGACGTTGACGACCTTCGGCGCGGTCTTCAGCTGCGCGACCACGCGCTCGACGGCGGCCTGGTTGGCCGGGGTGGTGACGGTCTGGCCAGGCGCCGCGGCGATGACGACGCGAGCGGTCGCGCCACCGGCGGCGGCCTGCGGGAACTTCTCGGCGAGCTGGTCGATCGCCTTCTGCGACTCGGTGCCGGGGATGGTCACGGAGTTCGTGAGCTGCCCGGACAGTGTCACGGCGCCCAGGCCGAGGCCGAGCAGCACGGCGGCCCACAGCATGGCGACGAGCGCTCGCCTGCGGAACGCGAACCGGCCGAGCCGGTAGAGGAAGGTGGCCACTGTGGGTGACTCCTTGGAAGAGGTCTCAGTCGATCAGGTGACACTGAAGCTAGCCGATCGGCAAGGGGAGTCACAAGCCGATCGGCAAGTATGTGACTAGCCGCACGGCTAGGCCAGTGCTAGCCGATCGGCTAGGGAGTCGGCTTGTCGATCGGCCAGATGGCGGCGTACAGTCCGACTGAATCGAGGAGGACCGATGGCGGCCGGAACGGCTGAAATCCGTGAGGACACCAGGACACGGCTGTTGACCACAGCTTTGCGCTTGTTCACCGAGCACGGTGTCGAGGGAACTTCGCTGCAGATGATCGCCGACGCGCTCGGTGTCACCAAAGCGGCGGTGTACTACCACTTCAAGGCCAAGGACGAGATCACCGAAGCGGTCGCCGAACCGGGCATGCGCGAACTCGCCGTGCTCGTCCAAGAAGGGCTCAAGATCCGCCGCCGCGGCGCGCAGATCGACTACGTCCTCGAAGGTTTCGTCGACCTGGTGGTCCGGCATCGGGCTCTGGTCGCGTTGTTCTCCAGCGACCCCGGCATCGCCCGGGCGCTCGAACGCGGCTTCCACACCTCGGTCGACATGAAGGAAGGCCTGATCACGCTCTTCGTCGGCGAGGACCCGGACGTGTCGGGCGTCATCACCGCCCACGTCCTGCTCGCCGGCCTCGCGCTGACCGGCGGCGCCCCCGCACTCGCCGCCCTCGACGACGAAACCCTGCGCGCCTCCCTCCTCGAGGTGGGCCGCAAACTCCTCGGCCGCCGCGCCCGCCGCATCTGCTGACCACAGAACGCGGACACGCGTGCAGGAATCGCGGACACGCGTGCACAGAGAGCAAGTTACCCGCGAAGATCCACTTGCTCTCTGTGCACGCGAGCTTGCTTTCCCTGCACGCTGGCTTGCGTTCTGTGCGCGTCAGGCGAAGGTGAGGTAGGCGGGCGGGACCGCCTGGGTGAGCCAGACGCCGTTGGCGCTGAGCTGGAATTTGTGGCCTGCCAGGTGCATGGCGGCCGCGTCGACGCTGAGGATGACCGGCTTGCCGCGGCGGGCGCCGACCGAGACGGCGGTGTCCGTCGTCGCCGAGAGGTGGACGGCGTGGCGGGCGCCCGGCTTGAGGCCGTCGCGCATGATCGAGCCGAGGAACCGGGCGACCGTGCCGTGGTAGAGCACGGCGGGCGGGACCGCGTCGGGGAGCGCGAGGTCGACCGAGACGCTGTGGCCTTGGCTCGCACGGATACGGGTGCCGGTCTCGTCGAAGGCGAAGCGGCGTTTGTCGTTGTTCGCCACGACCTCGTCCAGTTCGGCGCGGGTGAGCGGGAAGCCGTGGGAGGCCAGCGCGCGCAGCAGGACGTCGACGGAAACCCAGCCCTGCGGGTCGAGGGAAATGCCGATCAGGTCCGGCTCGTGCCGAAGGTGGAACGAGAGTTTCTTGGAGACACGTTTGAGGTCTTTCATAACGGGCTCATGGTCGCACCCTGGCGCAACTCAAATTCCGCCCTCGACCGCGGGTCGCAGCTTCACGGCGCCGGAACCGAAGCGGGCCATCTGGTCGTCCGAGTTGTAGAGACCGCAACTGCGCAGTGACAGGCAACCGCAGCCGATGCAGCCGGTCAGCCGGTCGCGAAGGCGTTGCAGCGCGTCGATGCGGGCGTCGAGTTCGTCCTGCCAGCCCTTGGACAGCCGCGCCCAGTCGGCTTTCGTCGGCGCGTGGTCGGTCGGGAGTGTCGACAGCGCGGCGCTGATGTCCTCGAGTGTCAGCCCGACGCGTTGCGCGGCGCGGATGAACGCGATCCGGCGCAGCACCGAGCGGGCGTAGCGGCGCTGGTTGCCCGCCGTCCGTTCGGAGCCGATCAGGCCTTTGTCCTCGTAGAACCGCAACGCGGTGTGCGGCACGCCGCTGCGGTCGGACACCTGTCCGATGGTCAGGTGGTCGGCAAGCTTGGTCACCTCGCCAGGCTATCCTTGACTTCGAGTTTGGTCGAGGTTGCAGCCTGGGTCCATGACCACCGCCACTGAACTCGACCGGCTCATGTCGCTGATGACCGGCGACGAGAAACACGACGCGGCCGCGACGTCCACTTTGGACGTACTGTGGACGCTCTACGACCGGGTGCTCGGCCGGAACGACCGTTTCTTCCTGTCCAAGGGACACGGCCCGATGGCATTCTACGCGGTCTTGACCGCCAAGGGTTTCCTCGACGAGTCCGAGCTGAAGACCTGGGGCCGCGCCGATTCCCGGCTCGGCTACCACCCCGACCGCACGCGGGTGCCCGGCGCCGAGATCTCCAGCGGCTCGCTCGGGCACGGGCTGCCGCTCGCCGTCGGCACCGTCTTCGGCCTCGACGCCCGAAAGCTGCCGGGTGACATCGTCGTGCTCGTCGGTGACGCCGAGCTCGACGAGGGCTCCAACGCCGAAGCCATCGCCGTCGCCGGGCGCGAGGGCATGGAACGGCTCACCGTCGTCGTCATCGACAACTCGTCCGCCACGCACGGCTGGCCAGGCGGCATCGCGAGCCGGTTCGCCGTCGAAGGCTGGGAAACCCGCACCGTCGACGGCCGCGACCACGACGCGCTGCACCACGCCTTCACCGAAGCGCACCCCGGACGCCCGCTCGCGGTCGTCGCCGTCGTCGAACCGAAAGGCTGACCAGCCATGGACATGCGCCAGACTTTCCTCTCCACAATGGACGAAGTGCTCGACGTCGACCCGAGGGTCGCGCTCGTCATGGCCGACATCTCCGCGGCCTCCATGAACGACGCCAAGGCTCGCCATCCGGACCGGGTCATCAACGTCGGCATCCGCGAGCAATTGCTGATCAGCGTCGCGGGCGGGCTCGCGCTCGCCGGGATGCGCCCGGTCGCGCACACGTTCTCGTCGTTCCTGGTCGAGCGGCCGTTCGAGCAGGTGAAACTCGACCTCGGCCACCAGGGCGTCGGCGCGGTACTGGTGTCCTCGGGCGCCTCCTACGACATGCCGTTCGCGGGCCGCACGCACCAGGCGCCGGGCGACGTCGCGCTCATCGACAGCCTGCCGGGCTGGACCATCCACGTGCCGGGGCACCCCGACGAGGCGCGGCGCCTGCTCCTCGAATCACTGCCCGGTGACGGCAATGTCTACCTGCGGTTGTCCGCGCAGGAGAACGCCGAAGCCCATCTCGGCGCCGGTGTCCAGATCATCAAGTGGGGCAACGACGGCGTCGTGCTCGCGGTCGGCCCGATGCTCGACCGGGTGATGGCCGCGACGGAAGGCCAGAACGTCACGGTGCTCTACACCTCGACCATCCGGCCTTTCGACGCAGCGGGGCTGCGCACCGCGGTGTGGGATTCCACGCCGAACGTGCTGATCGTCGAGCCGTACCTCGCCGGGACGTCGGCGCACGCCGTGTCCGCGGCGCTGGAAGACATTCCGCACCGGCTGCGTTCACTCGGCGTCCGGCGCGACATCGAGGTCCGCACCTACGGTGACACCGGCGATCACGATCTCGCGCACGGGCTCGACGAGGCGTCGATCGCCATACAGGTCAAGGAGTTCCTGGCCGGGTAGTGTCGTCGACGTGACCGCAGAGATACGCCCGCTCGCGCTGGCCGTGATCCGCAGAGGCGACGACATCCTGGTCTTCGAAGGCCACGACGAGATCAAGAACGAGACGTTCTACCGCCCGCTCGGCGGCGGCATCGAGTTCGGCGAGCGGGCGGCCGAGGCGCTCCGCCGCGAGTTCCGTGAAGAACTCGCGGCCGAGCTGACCGGTATCGAGCAGATCGGCGTGCTGGAGAACATCTTCACCAACGACGGCAGCCCAGGGCACGAGATCGTCTTCCTGTTCGGCGCCGAGTTCGCCGACCGGTCCTGGCTCACCCGCGAGGACCTCGGCACCATCATCGACGATCCGGGGACGCATGTGTTCTGGCGTCCGCTGGCCGAATTCCTGGCAGGCGAAGCGATTCTCTACCCGCACGGCCTGGCCGAGCTGCTAGCCGACTCGTGAAAGCCGCAGCGAACCCGTCTCCGAACCGCTGAAGTCGAACCGCACGAACACTTTCTCGCCTTCCCTGACCGGCAGCCGGGGAAACGTGTTCTCCACGTCGAGCGTCTCGAAGCAGACCGAGTCCTTGTCGAAATCCTCCACCGGATCACTGATCGTCACGGTGACCAGCGGCGGGATCTCCGCGGGGAAATCGGCGCCGAGCGGGCGCAGGAGCAGCACGTTGCCGGAGTCGAGCATGGTCGCGTTCGCCGCGGGCCCGTGCCGCTTCCACACGGGCCCGTAGTAGAACGCCTCCAACGCGGCCTTGCGCGCCTCCATGCTTTCGAACCCGCGCACCCAGACGAAACGGTCCGGGTCGTCGAGGTCGCGGAAACGTCCGGGCAGCCGGATGCCGAGTGCCTCCTGGCTCTCGACGAACTCCCGCTCGAAGAGCTCGATCAGCTCATCACGGCGGCCCGGACGCAGGGTGTACTGACGCACTTCCACGACATTCATGCCGCGAAGCTAGCCAGTCTCCACTGACATCCTGTGTCAGCGGAAAGCGGCGAGTCCCGTCACGGACTGGCCGAGCGAGAGCGCGTGCATCTCTTCGGTGCCCTCGTAGGTGAGCACGGTTTCGAGGTTCGCCATGTGCCGCATCACCGGGTATTCCAGCGAAATCCCGTTGGCGCCGAGCATCCCGCGCGCGGTGCGGGCGACCTCGATGGCGGACCGGACGTTCGCCATCTTCCCGAAACTGACGTGGTTGTGGTGCAGCTTGCCCGCGTCCTTGAGCTTGCCGATCTGCAGCGCGACCAGCCCGGCCCGGTTGACCTCGACCACCAGGTCGGCGAGCTTGCGCTGGGTCAGCTGGAAGCCGGCCAGCGGCTTGCCGAACTGCTCACGGCTGAGCGTGTACTCCAGCGCCGACTCGTAGCACGAGCGTGCCGCGCCGACGACGCCGTAGAGGATGCCGTAGCGGGCCTCGTTCAGGCAGGACAGCGGCCCGCGCAGGCCCCTGACCTCGGGGAACGCGGCCGACTCCGGCAGTCGGACGCCGTCGAGGACGAGCTCGGCGGTCAGCGACGCGCGCAGCGAGAGCTTGTGCTTGACCTCGTTCGCGGTGAAGCCCGGCGTGGATGTCGGGACGACGAAGCCGCGGATGCCGTCGTCGGTCTGCGCCCAGACCACCGCGACCTGCGCGACCGGGCCGTTGGTGATCCACATCTTGGTGCCGGTGAGCACCCAGTCCTTGCCGTCGCGGACCGCGCGCGTGCGCATCGAACCGGGGTCGCTGCCCGCGTCCGGCTCGGTCAGCCCGAAACAGCCCAGCGCCTCGCCCGCGGCCATGCGGGGGAGCCACTCCTGCTTCTGCTCCTCGGAACCCCACTTGTAGATCGCGTACATCGCGAGCGAGCCCTGCACCGAGACGAAGCTGCGCAGCCCCGAGTCGACGGCTTCGAGCTCGCGGCAGGCGATGCCGTACGCGACCGCGCTGGTGCCCGCGCAGCCGTAGCCCTCCAGGTGCATGCCCAGCAGCCCGAGCTGGCCGAAGCTCTTCGCCAGCTCGGCGGCGGGGAGCGCGCCGGACTCGTACCACTGGGCGACATTCGGCAGGAGCTGGTCGTTCGCGAAGGCACGCACCGCGTCGCGCATGTCGCGTTCTTCGCCACTCAGCTCGGCGTCGAGGTCCAGGAAGTCGTGGGCATCCGGTTTCGTCATCGTCTTGCTCCCGTGCGCATCGTTGAGCCGTCGGCGATCGACTCTACGGAACGCCCGGTGGTGCGGGGACCGAAGAGCGCCACGTCGACTATGAGAATCATCATGGCCGCGGCCACTACCGCGAACATCGCGCCAGCGCCCTTACCGGTCAGTACCGGGAGCAGGATGAACGGCATCGCGGCCGTCGCCAGCCGCGAGAGCGAATACGCCGAGCCCGCCGCGGTCGCGCGCAACCCGGTCGGGAACAGCTCGCCCTGGTAGGTGTGGAAGGCGTTGGAGAAGACGTTCGACAGCAAGGTGTAACAGAAGCCGAACGTGATGATCGCCGCCGACGTCGTCGCGTAGCCGAACGCCAGCCCGAACCCGGCCATGCCCGCCGCGCTGCCGATGATGAGCCATTTGCGTTGCACGCGTTCGATAATCGGAATCGACAATGCCGAGCCGAGCGGATAACCGAGAAACGTCAACGCCACATAGGTGAGCGACGTGCTGAGGTGGAACCCCTTCGCCGCCAGCACGATCGGGACGAGTGAGCCGAAGCCGTAATAGCCGAATGCTTGCAGTGCTTGGAAAACATAAAGCATCGCGGTGCGTTTGAGCCAAGGCGGGCGGAAGAGTGCGCTTGCCGGCGTTTTGGCTGGCACAGTGGGCTCGGATGGTGCTTCCGGTGTGATTTCCGGCGTTTCTCTTTCGAAGCGGCGGACGATGGCGTCGGCTTCGGCGAACCTGCCCTGGCTGACGAGCCAGCGCGGCGATTCCGGCAAACCCGTGCGCAGCACCAAGACCACGACCGCGCCGAGCCCGCCGATCACGAACAGCCAGCGCCAGCCGTCGGCGTACTCGGCGAGCCAGCGTGCGAGGAAGCCTGCGGCGGGCACGCCGCAGAAGCCGATCGTGTAAGCCCAGGCCGTCGCGCGGCCGCGGTGTTTCGCCGGCAGGAGATCGGCGAGGTAGGCGTCGGCCAGCGGAAGTTCCGCGCCGATGCCGATGCCCGCGAGGAACCGGCAGGCGACCAGCATCCAGACTTCCGTGCTGAAAGCGCCTAAAAGCGTGAAAACCGAATACAGGCCGAGGGTGAGCAGGAACGCCGTGCGCCTGCCGACCCGGTCGGCCAGCCTGCCGAGGCCGACGGCGCCGACGAACGCGCCGAGGAAGGCCGACGCGAGCAACAGCTTCAAGTCACCTGGTGAGACGGCGAATTGCCGGGTCAGCACCGTGCTGATCGTCCCGGCGAGAAACAGGTCATAAAGGTCGAAAAAGGTCGCCACCCCGACCAGCGCGACGACATAACGGTGGCGACGCGTCACCGGTAGCCGGTCCAGGCGCTCCGAAATCATCATGGTCAAGATCGTTCCACCGAACGGCGGTCATCGAAACCGGTGGGCCGATGCGAGAATTCCCCCGCCGCCGCCGCGAAAACGCTTTCTCGAGGAGTTCATGCGCATGCGTGTGACGGTAAGAATCACCGCGATATTGGCGGCCATGCTCGCGTTCAGCGGGACCGCTTCGGCCGCCTCCATCGGCGGCTGGCGGCAGACCGGCCATGCCACGGTGGACATCAAGTTCAGCAACGAGGGCATCGCCACGCTGCGCCTGCCGGGCGAGCCGCCGGAGCTGGTGTACCGCGGCAGCGGTGCGATCCCGCAGGCGCAGCTGGACAAGGGCTGGGGCCATGTCGGCGACGTCGACTCGCATCGCGGGTACCTCGTGGACGCGTACCAGAACACCCGCGACGTGCCGGCGCCGAACAAGATGTTCCTGGTCACGACGCCCGCCGGGCAGACCTACGAGTACGTACACAAGCTGACGCCGGAGGAGCCGCCCGCCAACGCGAACTCCGCCGTGGCCATCACGCCGGACGGCCGCTGGCTGGTCGCGGCGGCGCTGGGTGAGCTGGACCGGCTGTTCGTGTTCCCGGCGCCGCTGACCGGGACCGGCGGCTCGCTCGAGCTGAGCGGGCACGTCACGCTGGACACCAAGATCCGCAACGCGCAGGGCTGTGACTTCGTGTCCGAGCGGAAGCTGCTCTGCGCCACCTCGGACCCGTATAACGACTTGTACCCGACCTCGTTCCAGCTGCTGGAGATCGACTTGGCCAGGCCGGTGCGGGGCCACGACGTCCGCGCCCACGTGCGCTCGCTCGGCCAGGTGCCGCTGGTGAGCACGTGCCCCGGCCTGTTCGTCACCGAGGGCGTCGACTACGACGCGCCGACCGGCGAACTCCGCGTCGAGGTGGTCGCGCCGAGCCCGTGCAACACGGTGACCGACGTCTACACCTTCCGCAGGTCATAACGGGTCGTGCGGGGGGGGGGGTGGGGGGGGTGGGCACGCCAGGACGCCACGCCAAGGAAATAGTGTAGAAGTATGTATATTT
>NZ_JBHWEB010000195.1:0-11240 GCF_042734395.1 Amycolatopsis sp. NPDC059657
GGTTCTAACCGCCCGCAACGCTCACGAGTCCTTAACCCCCAAAACCGTGTCCGCCAATACGGGTGCGTCGTCGCGTTCGGGTGCGGTCGTGAGCACCACGAAGCGGCCGGGTTCCTGCCAGACCCGGGTGCGCAGGGTCTCGCCCGGGTACACCACGCCCGCGAACTTGGTCGAGAACGAGCCGAAGCGCGAGCAATCGCCGTCCAGGAACGCGTCGGTGACCGTCTTCGCCACGATCCCGTAGGTGCACAACCCATGCAGGATCGGCGTCTCGAACCCGGCGGCGCGGGCGAAAGCGGGGTCCGCGTGCAGGGGATTGCGGTCACCGCAAAGCCGGTACAGCAACGCCTGCTGCGGCAACGTCGGCGTGTCGATGACCGCGTCCGGTTCCCGCGAAGGCAGCTCGACCTTGTCCGAAGGCCCGCGGTCGCCGCCGAACCCGCCTTCGCCCCTGGCGAAGATGCTGGACCGGGCCGTCCACAATGGATCGCCGTCCGAAGATGTCACAGCCGTCTCCTGGATGATGACCGCGGCCTTGCCTTTGTCGAAGACGTCGGTGATGCGGGACTTGGCGACGCCCTTGCCCGAGGTCGGGATCGGGCGATGGGCGATGACCTCCTGCTTGCCGTGCAACACTTTCGCGAGGTCGATGTCGACGCCGGGGAACGACACCGACGGCGGATCGAACACGCGCAGGTTCGCCGCGACGGTCGCGAACGTCGGCAGCACCTGGAGGTCCGCCTCGTAGGTGTAGCGGAGCTCGCGCGGGTTGACCGGGTCGGCGCCGGCGCCGAGCGCGAGGTGGTAGAGCTGGACGTCCGCGGCGGTCCAGGCGAAGGTGACCTCGGGCAGCTCGGCGCCGATGGCGAGTGCGGGATCGACCGGCATTCACGACCTCATTCGTAGGTGACCGAGACGTCGTCGGTCAGTGGCAGCGACTGGCAGGCGAGCACCAGTCCGTCGGCGATGTCCTCACCGTCCAGCACCTCATTGTTCAGCATCTTCACCTCGCCCGCCACGATCCGGCAGGCGCACGCGCTGCACTGGCCCTCGCGGCAGGAGTACGGCGCGTCGAGGCCCTTCGACAGCAGGAAGTCCAGCAGTTTTTGCTGTCGTGGCCAGGTGAACGAGTGTTCGGTGTCGTCGAGGGTGACCGACAGCGAGGTGGTCTCGCCGGTCTCGACGACCTCCACCTCGGCCGACTCGAACGGATTTCCGGTCAGTGAAAGGAACTTCTCGATATGCGTGCGGCCGTGCTCGGTGCCGAGCGCTTCTTTCGCGGCGAGCATGAACGGCTCCGGGCCGCAGATGAACGTCTCGAACCCGGCGTACGGCGCGGTGAGCGTGCGGAGGCTCCGTATACCCGGCATGCCTTGGACGGTCTCCAGCCAGTGGATCACCACGAGCCTGTCCGCGTGCTGGTGCGCGAGCGTGGCGAGTTCGTCGGCGAAGATCACGGACTGCTCGTCGCGGTTGGCGTAGACGAGCACGATGCGCCCGGTGCCATCGTCCAAAGCGGACTTGAGGATCGACATCACCGGGGTGATCCCGCTGCCACCGGCCAGCAGCAGGAAGTCACCGTCCAGTGACTTGGGCGTGAAGACGCCCGACGGCGGCAGTACATCGATCTCCGCGCCTTCACGGAGCTGGTCGCAGATCCAGTTCGAGCCGAACCCGCCCGCGGTGCGCTTGACCGTCACCTTGAGCATGCCCTCGAAGGGCGCGCTCGACAGCGAATAGCACCGCGCGACTGACCCGGTCCGGTCGCTTGGCACCCGCAAGGTCAGGAATTGTCCTGGGCGGTAACGAAAAGCGTGCTCGAGAGCGGCGGGCACGTCGAAGACGATCGAGTGCGCGTCACGGGTCTCGGTGATCACCCGTGACACCTTGAGCTTGTGGAACTCAGTCACCGGCGACCTCCACGAGACCGTTCTTGACCGCGCGCAGGATGCTGTCGCCGAGGCGTTCGCAGGTGTCGAGCAACGCGGTGTTCTCGCCTGCCGCCTTGCGCTCGGCGAAGACCTCGCAGCTCGACGCCGCGTCCGTCGTCCATTGGATACTCGTGTGCTGGGCGCTGTTCTTCTTGACCAGCACACAGGTTCCGCAGGTGTCGCAGTCGACCGGGCGCAGCCCGGCCGTCAGGAACTCCCGTGCTTCGGCCGTCACGCCCGCTGCCTAGCCAGGTTCTCGGCGACTTCCTTCTCCCACACCTCGTTCGCCTTGGTGGTGTCCACTTCGAACTCGAAGCGGCGCGTCATGTCCTCGCTGATGTCGGCGACGTCCACGTAGAACTGGTCGTACCACCGCCGCAGCTGGTACACCGGGCCGTCTTCCTCGCACAGCAAGGGATTGTCGATCCGGGTCTTGTTGCGCCAGATCTCCACGTCCTGCAGGAACCCGGCGCCGATGCCCTTCGCGAACTTGCCCGCGAGCTTGTCGGCCTGCTCGTCGGTCAGTCCCGGCAGCTTCTTGACGCTCACCCCCCATTGCAGCACAAAGGAGTTCTCCGTGACGGGGTAGTGGCAGTTGATCAGGACGTTCTCGACCTCGTAGCCCTTGAAGTTGTTGACCAGTGTGTTGATCATGTACGACGGCCCGAAGTACGACGCCTCGGAGCGCAGGAGGTTCTCCTCGCCACCGTAGTTCGACTGTACGCCGACATCGGGGCGGCCCTTGGTGTTGAGGTACTGCGTCGCGATGTGGCCTTCGAAGATGTTCTTGAAGTAGGTCGGGAAGGCCAGGTGCACGTAGTAGAAATGCGCCATGTCGACCATGTTGTCGATGATCTCGCGGCAGTTGGAGCCCTCGATCAGCACGGTGTCCCAGGTCCAGTTGCTCCACTCGTCGGTGAAGATCCCGTCGATACGGGGGATCACGACGCCCTCGCCTGGCGGGTTGCCCTCGGGGTCGTTCCATACAAAGAGCTGCTTGTTCTCTTCCATGCTCAGCCACGCCTTGGTCCGCGCGCGCAGCGGAACCCGCTTGGCGTAAGGGATCGAGGCACACTTGCCCTTGCCGTTCCAGCGCCAGTCGTGGAACGGGCACGCGACCTCGTCGCCCTTGATCGTGCCCTGGGTGAGGTCGCCGCCCATGTGGCGGCAGTACCCGTCGAGCACGTTCAGCTTCCCGTCCGAGCTCTGGAACACCACGAGCTTGGTGCCGAAGGCGGTGACCGCGTGCGGTTTCCCGTCCTTGAAGGTGTCCGCGAGCCCCAGGCAGTGCCAGCCGCGCGCGAACCGCGCCGGGGGCGCGCCTGCGTCGATCATGCGGACTTCAGTCATCGGTGACCTCCGAACTCCGATCTTGGTGCGCGAGGTGCTCGGCCGCAAGGTAGCCGAACACCATGGCGGGCCCGAGCGTCGCGCCGGGGCCCGCGTAGGTCCGGCCCATCACCGGCGCGCTCGCGTTGCCCGCCGCGTACAGGCCTTCGATCACGGTGCCGTCCTCGCGCAGCACGCGAGCCTGGATGTCGGTTCGCAGGCCGCCCTTGGTGCCGAGGTCGCCCGGCACGATCTTGACCGCGTAGAACGGCGCGACCTCCAGCGGCCCGAGGCTCGGGTTGGGCTTGTGCCGAGGGTCGCCGTAATAGTGGTCGTATGCGCTGCGGCCGCGGTGAAAGTCCTTGTCAACGCCTTCGCGGGCAAACGCGTTGAAGCGGTTGACGGTCGCGGCCAGCGCTGTCGCGGGGACGTCGATGCGTTCGGCGAGGCTCGCGATCGAACTCGCCTTCGCGACGATGCCCGCCTTGAACCAGCGGCCGGGCAGCGGCTGGCGAGGGCCGATACCGGTGAACATGTACCGGTTGAGGTAGCGCTGGTCGAACACGAGCCAGGCGGGCACATGCTCGCCCGGTCCGTCACCTTCGCCGTACATCGCGTGCACGGCCTCGACATAGGGCGCCGACTCGTTGACGAACCGCACACCATGGACGTCGACCATCAGCGAACCCGGCCGCGACCGTTCGGCGAGCGCGAACCACGGGCCGTTCGGCAGCGGAATCGATGGGCCCCACCAAGCGTCGTCCATCAGGTCGACGGCCGCGCCGAGCTTGAGGCCCGCGGTGATGCCGTCGCCGGTGTTGGCCTTCGCGCCGACGGTCCACGCGGTGCCGATCGGCGCGCGCTGGTACTTGGTGCGCATCTCCTCGTTGTGCTCGAAACCGCCGCTGGCGAGGATGACGCCACGCCGTGCGCGGATCTCCTCGTCGCCGGTCAGCACTCCGACCACCCGGCCGTCCTCGACCAGCAGATCGGTCAGCGGTGTGTTCAAGCGGACCGGGACGTTCGCGTGCTGCAGACCGGCGCGCAGGCCCGCCGCAAGCGCTTGCCCCATGGACAACAGCCGCTGTCCGCGCACCCGGCCGACCACTCCGCGCCACGCGAGCGAGAACAGCCGGAGCACGCCGCGCGGGTGCCGCGCGATGAGGCTCAGCCAGCGGAAATCGGCCTGGGTGATCGGCACACCCAAGGGTGGCGCGCTGTACGGCGGCTCGAGGTTCGCCAGTTCGGCGCCGAGGACGTGGCCGTCGAGGGGGATGGGCTCGGCGGACCGCCCGTGCGCCCGGCCACCGGGTGCTTCGGGGTGATAGTCGGGATAGTTCGGCACCCACTGCAGCCGCAGCGGGGTGTGTTCGTGGAGGAACCGGACGACCTCGGGCCCGCGTTCGAGGAACGTCGTGCGGCGTTCGGCCGGAACGACGTCGCCGACGATGGCTTCGAGGTAGGCGCGAGCGTCCTCCGGCGTGTCCGGCTTCGACAACGCCTCGTTGCCGGGAATCCAGACGCCGCCGCCGGAGCGGGCCGTCGAGCCGCCGAACTTCGCCGCCTTCTCCAGCACGACCACGTCGAGGCCGTGCCGCGCGGCGTTGAGTGCGGCGGTCATGCCGGCCGCGCCGGTGCCGACGACGATCACATCGACGTTCATGCGGCCCATCCTGGAACGCGTTGCAGTAGGTAACTCTGCAGCGTGACACTCATGCGAGCCACCATAGACGAGAACGTGTTTCAGTTCTAGGCTGGCGGCTGTGGCTGACTTGAGCGCTGACGTGGTCATTGTCGGATTCGGCGCGGCGGGCGCCTGCGCGGCCATCGAGGCCGCCGACGCCGGCGCCGAGGTGCTGGTGCTCGACCGGTTCTCCGGTGGCGGGGCCAGCGCGGTCAGCGGCGGCGTGGTCTACGCGGGTGGCGGCACGGCCCAGCAACGCGACGCCGGCGTCGAGGATTCCGTCGAGGCGATGTACGACTACCTCCGGCTGGAAGTCGGGGACGTGGTCTCCGAGAAGACGCTACGCCGGTTCTGCGCGCAGAGCGTCGCAATGATCACCTGGTTGGAGCAGAACGGCGTGCCGTTCGAGGGCAGTCTGTGCCCGTACAAGACGTCCTACCCGAGCGATGACTTCTACCTCTACTACTCGGGCAGTGAGGCCGCCGGTGGTTTCCGCGACGCGGCGAAGCCCGCCCCGCGTGGCCATCGGGCCAAGGGGCCGGGGACTTCGGGGAAGCTGCTGTACGCGCGGCTCGCGCAGGCCGCGCGACGCAAGGGTGTTCAGGTGCTGCCGCAGTCGGAGGCGCGCGAGCTGCTGGTCGAAGACGGGGTCGTCGTCGGGGTGGTCGTGTCGACGCTGCGTGACGCGCCCGCGTGGGTGCGGCGCGCGCACCGGCTGTTCGGGAAGTACTCGGCCAAGCCGGGGCTGTACGTGCCCGCGCTGAGGAAGGCGCTGCATCGGCGCGCGGTCTCGTTGGAGCGGCGTTATGCCAGGTCAGTGCGGGTGCGCGCGCGTCGCGGGGTGGTGCTCGCGGCGGGCGGGTTCATCGCGAACCGGGAGATGGTGCGTGAGCACGCGCCGCTGTACCGGGGCGGGCTGGCGCTGGGGACTTCGGCGGACGACGGGTCGGGGATCCGGCTGGGTGTCGAGGCCGGTGGGTCGACGGCGTGGCTGGACCGGATCTCCGCGTGGCGGTTCGTGACGCCGCCGAGCGCGTTCCTGGGCGGCATTCTCGTGGACGCCGAGGGGCGGCGGATCGTCGACGAGTCGCGATACGGCGCGGCGGTCGGCGAGCGCATGATCACCAAGCACGGCGGGCGTGGCTGGCTGCTGGTCGACGACGCTTTGCTGAGTGAAGCTCGGCGCGACGTGCGTGGGCAAAGCCAATGGTTCCAATGGCTTCAGGCCCGATATCTGTTCGGGCGGGGACGGGTGAGCGGGTCGACGGTGGCCGAGGTCGCGCGGCGTGCTGGTGTCGATCCGGACGGGCTGGCGGCCACGGTCGCCGCGTATCGGGACCCCGATCCCATGGGCAAGCCTCTTGAGTTCATCCGGCCGCTGGCAACGCCGCCATATTCGCTCATCGACGTGTCGATCAAGCCCAGTATCGGGTTCCCGTGCCCGATGCTGACGCTCGGCGGCCTGGTCGTCGAAGAGGACACCGGCCGCGTGCGGCGCGGGGACGGCACCCCGATCGAGGGGCTGTACGCCGCGGGCCGGTCGGCGGTGGGAATCTGTTCTAGCTCGTATGTCAGCGGACTGTCGCTTGCGGACTGCGTGTTTTCCGGCCGTCGAGCTGGGCGTCACGGTGCCATGGCGCAGGGATTTCTCGACAAAAACGAGAACGTGTTCTAGTCTTGCCGGTATGACTGAGACAGTTTCCGCGGTGCTCGCCGGTATCCAGGAGCTGCTACCGGTGTTGCGGGAACGCGCGCAGGAAGCCGAGGATCTCCGGCGCGTACCCGACGAGTCGATCAAAGCGTTGCAGGAGACGGGTTTCTTCAAGCTCCTGCAGCCGAAACCGTACGGCGGCTACGAGTCGGACCCGGTGAGCTTCTACACCGCGGTCAAGCTGATCGCCTCGGCGTGCGGCTCGACCGGCTGGGTCGCGTCCATCCTCGGCGTGCACCCGTGGCATGTCGCGTTGTTCGACGCGCAGGCCCAGGAAGACGTCTGGAGCGACGACCACGAGGTCCGCATCTCGTCGTCGTACGCGCCGATGGGCAAGGCGACCGTCGTCGAAGGCGGCTACCGGCTGACCGGGCGCTGGAGTTTCTCGTCCGGCTGCGACCACTCGACCTGGGTGCTGCTCGGCGGGCCGGCGTTCGCCGACGGCAAGCCGGTCGACTTCTGCACGTACCTGCTGCCGATCAGCGAGTACACGATCGAAGATGTCTGGGACACCGTGGGACTGCGGGGTACCGGGAGCAACGACATCATCGTCGAGGACGTGTTCATCCCGCAGCATCGGGCGTTGAGCTTCATCGCGACGTCGAAGTGCAAGACGCCCGGCCAGGCCGTGAACCCGGGCCCGCTCTACCGGCTTCCTTATGGCTCAGTGCATCCGAGCACGATCACGGCGCCGATCATCGGTATGGCCCAGGGCGCTTACGACGCGCATGTGGAGTATCAGCGCACTCGGGTGCGCGCGGCCTACGCGGGCGAACAGTCCAAAGAGGACCCATTCGCGAAGGTGCGGATCGCCGAGGCGGCCAGTGACATCGACGCCGCGTGGCTGCAGCTGACGCACAACATCGACGAGCTGTATCAGTTGGCGTGCAAGGGAGAGAAGCTCCCGTTCTCCACTCGTTTGCGGGTCCGGCGCGACCAGGTGCGCGGTACCGAGCGGGCCATCGCGGCCGTCGACCGGCTCTTCGAGAACTCCGGCGGGCGCGCTTTGAAGGCGGGCACGCCGATCCAGCGGTTCTGGCGTGACGCGCACGCGGGCCGGGTGCACGCGGCGAACGACGCCGAGCGCGCGTACGTCATGTTCGGCACGGGCGCCTTCGGGCTGCCGGTCGAGAATGCGATGGTGTGATGGGGAAATTCGTCGAAGTCAACGGACTGAAGCTGCACTATCACGAGGCTGGCGAGGAGCACGCGGAGACGGTCATCCTGCTGCACGGCGGCGGGCCCGGCGCGTCGGCGTGGAGCAACTTCGGCCGCAACGTGCCGGTGTTCGCCAAGTCGTACCGGACGATCGCGGTCGACCAGCCGGGGTTCGGGCAGTCGGACAAGCGGACCGAGCATCCGCAGTACTTCGGGTACAGCGCGGACGCGGTGGTCGGGCTCATGGACGCGCTCGGCATCGAGCGGGCGGCGTTCGTCGGGAACTCGCTGGGTGGCGGCACGGCCGTCCGGCTGGCGTTGAAGCACCCGTCGCGCGCCGGGCGGCTCGTGCTGATGGGGCCCGGCGGGCTGAGCGTGAACCTCTTCGCGCCCGATCCGACCGAGGGCATCAAGAAGCTGGGGCGGTTCGGCTCGGCGCCTTCACGGGAGAACATCGAGGCCTTTCTCCGGATCATGGTGCACGACCAATCGCTGATCACGCCCGAGCTGATCGACGAGCGGTTCGCCACGGCGTCGGCTCCGGAGTCTCTCGCGGCGATGCGGGCGATGGGAAAGTCGTTCGCCCATCCCGAAACCTACGAGCAGGGCATGCTCTGGCGTGAAGCGCACCGGCTGCGGCAGCGGGTGCTGCTGATCTGGGGCCGCGAGGACCGGGTCAATCCGCTCGACGGCGCGTTGCTGGCGTTGAAGATGATCCCGCGCGCGCAGCTGCACGTGTTCGGCCACTGTGGACACTGGGCGCAGCTGGAGAAGTTCGACGAGTTCAACCGGCTGACGCTCGATTTCCTGGGAGCATCCTGATGGGCATTCGTTCGCTGGGCTACCTGCGCATCGAGGCGACCGACATGGCCGCCTGGCGTGAGTACGGCCTCAAGGTGCTGGGCATGGTCGAGGGCAAGGGCAGTGACCCCAACGCGCTGTACCTGCGCATGGACGACTTCCCGGCGCGCCTCGTGATCTTCCCCGGCGAGAAGGACCGGCTGGCGCAAGCGGGCTGGGAAGTCGCGAACGCGGGTGAGCTGGACGAGATCCGGTCCAGTTTGGACAGTCACTCGGTGCCGTACAAAGAAGGCAGTCCCGAAGTGCTGGCCGACCGGTGTGTCAACGGCCTGATCACGTTCGACGACCCGTCCGGCAACACCTTGGAGATCTTCCACGGTGTCGCGTTGCAGCACCGGCGTGTGGTGAGTCCTTATGGGCACCGGTTCGTGACGGAGGAGCAAGGCCTCGGTCACGTCGTACTGTCCACACACGACGATGAAGCGGCGTTGCGGTTCTACCGCGACGTTCTCGGCTTCCGGCTGCGCGACTCGATGAGGCTGCCGCCGCAGTTCGTCGGCAGGCCGGCCGACGGAGAGCCGGCGTGGCTGCGGTTCTTCGGCTGCAACCCGCGTCACCACAGCCTCGCGTTCCTGCCGATGCCGACACCGAGCGGGATCGTGCACCTCATGGTCGAGGTGGAGAACACCGACGACGTCGGGCTCTGCCTCGACCGCGCGCAGCGGCGCAAGGTGCCGATGTCCGCGACACTCGGCAGGCACGTCAACGACCTGATGCTGTCGTTCTACATGAAGACCCCCGGCGGCTTCGACGTCGAGTTCGGCTGCGAAGGCCGCCAGGTCGACGACGAAAGCTGGATCGCGCGCGAGAGCACGGCCGTGTCGTTGTGGGGGCACGACTTCTCGATCGGCGCGCGGTGACGTCGCAGGTGGTCGACGCCGTGCGGTTCCGTTCGGTGCTCGGCCACTTCTGCACCGGCGTCGCGGTCGTCACCGGCCACGACGGCGTGGCACCGGTGGGTTTCGCCTGCCAGTCTTTCGCCGCGTTGTCGCTGGATCCGCCGCTCGTGCTGTTCTGCGCGTCCCGTACGTCCCGCACTTGGCCAGTGCTCGCCGAGGCCGGACACTTCGCGGTGAACGTGCTCGGGGAGCACCAGCAGGAGGTCAGCGCGACCTTCGGAGCCCGAGGGGTAGATAAATTCGCGTCCGTCAAGTGGACGCCTGCTCCGTCAGGTTCCCCGCTGCTCGACGGAGCACTCACCTGGATCGATTGCTCGCTCGAAGCGGTGCACGAGGCGGGCGATCACTACGTCGTCATCGGCAGGGTGACCGCGCTCGGCGAGCCCTCCGACGCCCGGCCGCTCCTCTTCCACCGGGGCCGGTACACGGTCACCGAGCCCGCCTCGGACACCCTCGCGGCACTCATGACCTGGCCCCGCCCCGACGACTGGCTGTAGCGGGCAAGGGGTCGTGAGCGTTGCGGGCGGCAGAACCCAATGCCGGGTAGTTAAGGGTGGTCAGCCGCTGTTCGGTGGGTGCCGTGGAGGGGGTTGAACGTTGTGAACGGGGCGTTCGCAACGCTGAGCGACGCATAAGCGCCGTTTGTTCCGTCCGCACCCCGCTCAAGAAGGCGGGCAGATGCGACTTTTCAAGACCCCTGGGCATGTCGAGAAGCCGGTGATGGCTCCGACCTACCCATACGATGACTCGTATGGGAGGACTTTCATGGACACTGTGACCTCGGCGGACGGCACCAAGATCGCGTTCGAGCGGACCGGCGGCGGACCGCCCGTGATTCTGGTCGGCGGCGCCTTCAACGACCGGACGACCGTCGCGGGGCTGGCGGGCGCGCTGAACCCCGAGTACTCCGGGATCGCCTACGACCGGCGCGGCCGCGGCGACAGCACCGACGGCGATGAGTACACGATCGAGCGCGAGGTCGAGGACCTCGCCGCGCTCATCGAGCACGTGGGCGGCCGGGCGAGCGTCTTCGGGCACTCGTCGGGTGCGATCCTCTCGCTCGAGGCCGCTCAGCGCGGGCTGCCGATCGACAAGCTCGCCGTGTACGAACCGCCGTTCATCGTCGGCGGGCGCGAGCTGCCGGGCGACGATCTCACGGAAAGGCTGCGGGCCTGCGCCGAGGAGGATCGGCGCGAAGACGCGGTCATGTTGTTCCTGACCGAGGGCGTCGGCGTGCCGAAAGAGCAGGTCGAGGGCATGAAGAGCAGCCCGATGTGGGGCTGGTTCACCGGCCTCGCGCACACCCTCTACTACGACACGACGCTCTGCGGGCTCGGCAACCGCCTGCCCGACTGGCTGGCCCGGATCGCCGTGCCGACGCTCGCGATCGGCGGCGGCACCACCGACGAGTGGATGAGGCTGAGCGCCAAGGCCGTGGCGGACGCCATCCCGGACGGACGCTACGTCGTCCTCGAGGGGCACGACCACGGCGTACTCAGCCAGCCTGAGGCGCTCAAGCCCATGCTCGCGGAGTTTTTCGGCTAAGGAGTCGTGAGTGGTATGGCCGGTTCTAACCCAATGCCGGGTAGTTAGGGCGTGGGGTGTGGTGTCAAGAGTGTTGCTGTGTAGGTGACTGTTTGTGATGGTGGTGTCCCTGGGCGTTTGGA
>NZ_JBHWEB010000196.1:0-4518 GCF_042734395.1 Amycolatopsis sp. NPDC059657
AACGCGAGCAGCGCGACACCCGCGACAGTGCCCATGAGGACCTTACCGAACATCTTCATTCCATCTCCGATCGCAAAGCGGGAGTGCATGGAGAAATTCAATCACCGGTTCTCCCGGCAGCACCGCACGAACAGGAATCCGAGGGGAATCCCTCGTGGGCCGCCGGGCACCTCATCGAGGAATATCCGGACCATCCTTGCTCAGCGGGTCAACTTGACGTCCACCCTCTCGGGCACAGGGATATCCCTAAACCTGAAGCGCTCAGACCTGGTAGAGGGAGAGCCGTTGCAGCCGCGCGAATCGAAGCCAATGACGGTGCCGCGGTCACCGGCGTGCGGAGTCAGCCCGAGAACGGGTACCCACGCCTCGTTGTGGGGAGGGAGGCCATAACAGGTGGTTTTGCCGTTGATGGTGACGTTCACGCTCAGCGTGCTCGGATAAACGTGAACCCAGAGTTCTTTTGTCGTGGCGGCGTCCGCGCCCGGTGCGAACGCGAGCAGCACGGCACCCGCGACAGTGCCCATGAGGACCTTACCGAACATCTTCATTCCATCTCCGATCGCAAAGTGGGCATGCGTTGAGAAAATTCAATCACCGGTTCTCCCCGCAGCACGGCATGAACAGGAATCCGAGGGGAATCTCTCGTGAGCCGCCGGTCGGCGCTACGGCCGGGGAAGGTGGTCGTTGGTATAGGTCTTGCCCAGGTCGATCTTCGCCTGTGCGACACCGGTGTTGAACTTGCTGAGCACGGTGTAGGCGGTCTGGGCGCCGTCGGTGTGGATGATGCCGTCCTTGCTGAAGGACTCCTTCATTCGCTCGATCGCGGCGATGTACACCTCCCGGTCGCCTGCCGTGTACTCCGGTGGCATGCGCTCGGCGATCTCGGTCGGTGAGTGCTGATCGATCCACTGCAGAGTCCGGACGATCGCGCTCGCGAGCTTGCGGGCGGTGCCGGTGTTCGCGGCCAGCCATTCACCGGTGGAGTAGAGGACGGACGCCGCGTAGTTGTCCACTCCGAACTCGGCCCTGAGTCCTTCCGCCGTGTGTGTGTCGGCGAGGATCCGCAGGTCTCCCGCGCGTTGACGCAGCAGGGAGATCGACGGCTCGACCATCACGGCGGCGTCGACCTTGCCCTGCTCCACGGCCGCGACCGCGCTCGCGTCGCCGCCGATCGCGGCCACACTGGCGTCGTCGGCGGCCAGGCCGTGCCGGACGAGCAGGTACTTGAGGAAGAAGTCGGTCGACGAGCCCGGCGAGGTCACGCCGACTGTGGCACCACGCAGGTCGGCGATCGAGTTGATCGGCCTGCCGCTCTTCGGTGACACGACGAGCGCGAGCGAAGGCAGCCGCAGCATGCCGACGAAGGCCGTGGCGACACGACCCTTCGCCTGCATCTGGATGGTGTGGTCGTAATACCCGCTCGCGACGTTCACACTGCCGCCCTGCAGCGCCTGCAACGCCTTCGAACCGCTCTGCATGTCCTCCAGCTTCACCTGAAGGCCCTCGTCGCGGTAGTAGCCGAGGCGGTCGGCGAGTGTCGTGGGCAGGTACACCAGCAGCGGCTGGCCGCCCACGCCGATGGTCACCTCGGTCGCCGTGTCCACTTTGGACGAGCAGCCGGCGAGCGTCAGCACGGCCAGCAGTGCGGCGAGAAGTCGTTTCACGGTGCCTCCGGTTTCCAACGTAGCAACTTGCGTTCGAGCAGCCCGACCGCGAGATCGACGAGAAGCACGACGGCGGCCAGCACGACCATGCCCGCGAACACACCGGTGGTGTCGAACGTTCCCTCGGCCTGGGAGATGAGGTAGCCGACACCGGCCGAACTGCCGAGGTATTCACCGACCACGGCGCCGACGATGGCGAAACCGACGCTGACATGCAGGCTGGAGAAGATCCACCCGAGTGCGCTGGGCAGGAGCACGTGCCAGGTCAGCTGGCCCTCGGTCGCGCCGAGCATCCGGGCGTTGTCCACCAGTACCTTCTCGACGTCCCGCACACCTTGGTAGGTGTTGAAGAAGACAAGGAAGAACACCAGCGTCACGCCGAAGGCGACCTTCGACCACACGCCCAATCCGAACCAGAGCAGGAAGATCGGCGCGAGCACCACCCGCGGCACCGCGTTGAGTACTTTGATGAACGGGTCGAACACGGCGCCCAGGAACCTGAAGCGAGCCAGCACGAACCCGACCAGCAGCCCGGCGGCGGTGCCGATGAGCAGCGCCAGCGCGGCCTCGGCGAGCGTGATGCCGAGGTGCTCCCAGATCGTCCCGCTGGTGAACCAGCGTACGATCTGGCCCGCGATGTCACTCGGCTTGCTGAAGAAGAACTCGTCGGCTCCGCCGAATTCCCAGCCCGCCGCGATGGCCGCGGCGAGTCCGAGCTGTGCGGCGAGCACGGCTCCCTTGGACACGACCGTCCCCTCAGCCATGGCTTTTCAGCACCTCGTCACGCAGACCGGCCCAGATCGCCTGGTAGACCTCGGTGAAACCCGGTGAGGTGCGGATGTCCAGCAGGTCGCGTGGGCGCGGCAGATCCACCGGGTAGCGGCCGAGCACCCGGCTACCCGGCCCGGCCGAGAGCACCAGGACCTCGTCCGACAGCGATACCGCCTCGTCGAGGTCGTGCGTGACGAACAGAACGGTGTTGCCACTCTCGGACCACAATCCGAGCAGCTCGTTCTCCATGATCTGGCGCGTCTGCACGTCCAGCGCGCCGAACGGCTCGTCCATCAACAGGATGTCCGGGCCGGTGATCCACATCTGGGCGACCGCGGCCCGTTTGCGCATGCCGCCGGACAACTGATGCGGGTAGGCTTGCTCGAAGCCGCTGAGCCCGACCCGCGCGATCCATTCCCGCGCGCGATCGGCACGTTCCCGTTTGTCGAGACCTCGCAGCCGGAGCCCGAACCCGACGTTGTCCAGTACGGTCTTCCACGGCAGCAACGCGTCCTGCTGGAACAGGTAACCCGCCGCCTGGTTGAGCCCGCGCAACGGCGCCCCGTCGACGAGTACTTCTCCGGAAGTCGGCGCGCGCAGCCCGGCGACGCAGTTGAGCACAGTGGATTTGCCGCATCCGGTCGGGCCGACCACCGACACGAACCGGCCTCGCGGAACAGCGAAGCTCACATTTTCCAGTGCGGTGGTGGTTCCGGGAAAGGAGACGCTCATCGAGCGAAGCTCCACCGCGTTGTGCGCGGCATCCAGGTCAGGGCTCATGTAGTCCAATCCCGATGGGTCGTGAGTGTTGCGGACGGTGTGGGCGAACCGGTATTTGACGACTACGTCGGGTTTGCGGGTTGCGGGTCCGCGCGAGTGGGGCTTGTGTCACGCTCACGGTGACGAAAGGTGGTGAGTGGGTTGTGAGGCGTTGAACGACCGGTTTCCCCCTCGCCAGGCCGCGTGAAGGTGACAAGGGGCGCCTTTGTCACCCAGAGCGTTTCAAGGGCGGCCCTTGTCACGTGCCACGCCGGGTTCAGCTGCGACTGCCCGAGCGAGTGGAAGAAAATCTGCATCCAACGGAGCAAAGGTTCCACTCGCTTGGCCACGCCGCCGGGTCGCCACGGTAGGTAGCCAAATACCGGTCGACTAGAACCGTCGGCGACACTCACGACCCGTGTGGACTTGGGCGCGGGGGAGTCGGCCAGTCCAAGTAGGCCGATTCAGAAAGTGTGGGTCAAGCAGGCCAGCCGGTCGCCCGCGGTGCCCGCCTTGCCAGGCTCGGTGTGGGTATGGGTGGCGTGCACGACGATCGAGTTCGCCTCTCCCTGGCGGAACTCCCACTTCACCTTCGCCGAGGAGTTCGCCGCTCCCTTGGCGTCGGTGGTGAAGTCCAGCCAGATCTCGTTGTCGCGGTTCGCGTAAGCCGGATCGATCGAAGGCGAAACGGGGTCCTTCTGGGACTGGTAGTGCGGGCCCGAGTCCGCAGGCTTGGCGCCGCAGGACTTGGTGTGCACGTGGGAGCCGTAGGCGGTGTTCGGCAGCAGGCCGGTGACGGTCAGCGTCACGGTGGTCGAGCCGCCCTCCACCGAGGCCGACGTGCCCAGTGTCGCGCCGACCGGGACTCGCTTGGTGTCGTAGGTGATGGCCGCGGGCTGCGTACCGGCGGCGGCGGGCTCGGCGACCGCGATTCCGGCAGGCGGCGGAGTGGCGGTCGAGGCAGGCGCGGAGCCCGTGCTCGCGTCGGACGAGCAGGCTGCCAAGGCCCCCGCGAGCGCAACGGCTCCGAAAAGGACCGTTGTTTTCGTACGCATACTTCTCCTTGTTGTGAACTGTGTGGAGCTTTGATCGTGGTGCGGGCGAAGCCGCGGCAGCGGCTTCTCACCCATCACACGCCTACATAGGACAACGGGAGTACGCGCCACGCGGCCGTTGTCCTCCATTCGTGGAACAATTTCCGCACAAAGCGAGTGTGGGGGGCCCGGAGAGGGTGCGCCACCCATGTGAGACGGTGCGTTGGTTGTTGAACAGGCGGGTTACAACCCATGGTGGGGGATCAGCAGGTAGGTTCGGCGGGGCGGGC
>NZ_JBHWEB010000196.1:4528-11212 GCF_042734395.1 Amycolatopsis sp. NPDC059657
GCGCCTGCGTATAAACCCCCAACACACCAATACACATCCCCCGGGGTCGCCCCCCCCGCGCGCCTTTGCCCTCATTAGTCCAAAAATTACCCCCACATTCGGCGTGGGGCGCCCCCGGAGCGGCCCCCCCACACTTGTCAAGCGCTGCTTGGCTTGATCACCAGCCGGATTCCACCGATGCTTCGGCCATCAGAAGGAAGGTACGGCGACGCGTGCCGCGCCGCCGCCGCGGCGCACGGGTTCGGCCACCGCGTGCCAGCGTCCGTCGGGCAGCAGCTCGATCGCCGTGGCCGCACCGATCTCCGGTGTGGAGCTGAACTGGTGCCCCAGCCGTTCGAGCTCAGCGCGCTCGGGGGAGGCCAGGAATGCGGGTTCGGCGGGTGTCACCGCCGAATTGCGCTGGGACACCCGCGGTGCCGCGATCGCCTCCAGCAGCGATTTCCCCCGGTCCAGGCGCTGCGTGAGCAGCTGGGTGACCGTGGTGATGATCGTCGCTCCGCCGGGCGAGCCCGCGGCGAGCAGTACCTTGCCGCGGTTGAGCACGATGACCGGTGACATCGCCGATCGAGGACGCTTGCCCGCGGCGGGCAGGTTCGGGTCACCCGGCACCGTCGGCGTGAACGAGAAGTCGGTGAGCTCGTTGTTGAGCAGGAACCCTCGACCGGGAACCACCACTCCGTTGCCGCCCTCGGCTTCGATCGTGGAGGTGTACGAGACGACGTTGCCCCAGCGATCCGACACGACGAGGTGGGTGGTGCGCTCCTCCTCCGCCGAGGGGAGCACCTGATCACCCGTCGTGGCGCACGGCTTGGGATCGCGAGGGCTTCCCGGTGAAACAGGGGCGGGCAGCGCCTTGGTGGCGCTCACGAGGCAGGCACGGCTGTCCGCGAACCGCTGAGAAGCCAGTTCCCGCGCGGGAACGTCGATGAACGCCGGATCACCGACCCACTGGCTGCGATCGGCGAACGCGAGCTTGGTGGCTTCCATGAACCGGTGCAGGTACTGGGTTTCCGATGCCTTGCGCAAGTCCGTGTTCTCGACAATGTTCAACACCTCGCCCGTCGTGGCGCCGCCCGAGGGTGAAGCGGTGCTGTAGATGTCGAGGCCCCGGTACCGGATCTGGGTGGCTTCGGGTGCGGTGGTGCGGTAGTTCCGCAGGTCCGAGACGGTCATCCCGCCGGGACGTGCCGCCCGCTTCGATTCCGGAGCCAGTGGCGGATGCTGTACCGCTTGGACGAGGTCATGTCCGATGGCACCACCGTAGAGCGAGGCGAGGTTCGTCCGCGCCAGTTCACCCAAGGTGTCGGCGAGCTCGGGGTTACGGAACGTGCTGCCCACCGCGGGCGCATTGCCTCCTGGCAGGTAGAGGTCGCGGCTGGAGGTGAAGTCGGCGAAGCGCGCGGCGTTCTGCGTGATCTGGCGGTTGAAGGTCTCGTCGACCACGAAACCACGCCGTGCCAGCATTTCGGCCGGGCGCAGTGCGCCGCTGAGGCTGAGTGTTCCCCACCGGCGCAGTGCTGTCTGCCAGGTCGCGGGATTGCCCGGCACGCCGACAGCGAGGCCACTGGTCCTGGCATCGTCGAACGGCATCGCGGCGCCGTTTTCCACGAAGAGGTCCGGGTTCGCCGCCGCGGGCGCCGTCTCCCGTCCGTCGATGGTGTGGACACGCCCGGTCAGCGCGTCGTAGTAGAGCAGGAAGCCGCCACCGCCGATGCCGGTGGAGAACGGGTCGGTCACACCGAGAGCGGCCGCGGTCGCCACGGCCGCGTCGACGGCGTTGCCACCGCGGCGCAGGACCTCGACACCGGCAGCCGTCGCGTCAGGGTCCACACTGGACACACCACCTCCCCAGCCGGTCTGTTCCGCCGGCCGCGGTGGTGCCTTGGTCGCCTGCGCCTCGGTCGAGCAGGTCAGCACGAGACCGAGTGTCAGTACGATCCGGCAGAGTGCACCGGCCTTGGTCATCTGGTTCAACCTTTCAGCAAAGCGGCTGAGCGCTCGAGCGCTGATCGGAAGGAGTGGTGTTGTCCCTGACGTGACCAGAGTGAGCGGCTGATCACCGGGTCACCGAATCCTCGCCACCGGCACTTGAGCCACCGCAACGGAAAACGCACAGTGGTGCGGATCGCGACCGCCATCGGGGACCACCGCGAACAGCACCTCTGCTGTCCAGCGGACGGTCGCGACGCGCGAAGCCTAATGAGGTCGGCGTGGCCGGGCAATGCGCGGATCGATGGACTTCTTCGGGCAAATCCGGACTGAGCACCAGACCGGCTCCGCGGCGACCCGGTGCGGTCACCTCGCTCAGTTCTCTTCGGCGGTGGTGCCTTATGCTCACCGCTGGTAACCGGCTGCCTCAACGTGACTGATGAGTGGATGTGGCCCTTGTCGCAGAATCCTGAGTGGACCGTGTCCGCGCCGATCTGGTCGTCGCGCATGTCGCTGGCGCGGATGGACAACAAGTGGACCGCGCTGGTGGTGATCGCACTCGGCCGTGGCAACCTGCGCTTCGGTGACCTCCGGGCGGCGGTCGAGGGGATCAGCGCGAAGGTGCTCACCGAGACACTGCGCGACCTGGAGCGAGACGGACTCGTCGCCCGGCACGTGTATGCCGAGATGCCGCCCAGGGTGGAATACGAGCTGACAGCGCTCGGCGGCACGCTCCACGCGCCGATGCTGGCGCTGGGGCAGTGGGCGGAGGATCACGCCGCGGAGGTGCTGGTGGCACGCGAGGCGTACGACGCCGCCCGTTGATCCGCCTGACCGCGGACCCGGCACTTTTCCCGGAGGCCGCTGAAATGGCGTGGCCCGGCCGAGGCGATCCGTCCCGGACGGGCCACGAATACGTGCTCCGTCAGCTCACTCCTTACACGGCTTGTCCAGCGCCTCGTGCATAGTGCCCGAAATGGTGTAGCGGTAGCACCAGTCCCTGTTGGCGGCCAGATATTCGTTGTGCCATACGACCTCTCCGAGTCCCGAGCCGCGTTCAAGTGAAGCCGCAAGGTGGTCGGTCTGGGCGGGCCACTTGAAAGTCCCAACGCTCCTCACAGGGACGAGGTCACAGCCGATCGAGATCTGTTTGTTGTTCTTGTCGCGCGCCTCGACGCACCATTTCACCGTATCTGGGTACTTGTTGCTGAGCCGGGCGAAGTGTCCGCCCGTCGCGGCGGCGGGGGACGGCAGCACCAGTTGAGACGCGGTTAAGGCGACCATCGCGGCTGCGGTACCGGACAGCAAAGACTTTAAACGCATTAAAACTACCTTTGTTGAAGGTTGGTAAGATCTGACACGCAATCTTGTGCTGTCCGTCAAGGTAATTGCAACAATGGTGGTGAAGTTCCCGATTCGGCGGGGGAATCATCGCGAAATTCGGAGGGAAAGCGACGTTCTCGCCGGGCTCCTAAATTGCCGTGGGCCGGCCGTGATGGTCCGTTACGGGCGTTTCGCGAAGAAACTTCCTTGGTTTAGCTGAAGGTCACCCGTCGCACGTGAGTTCGCCGGACCAGGCGCGGCGTCCTTCGTTGACTGCGAAGAGCGCGATGACCAGTCCTGCCACCGCGTCCAGCCAGGTCCAGCCGAGTAGCGCGTAGGCCACCAAGCCGAGGAACGTGGTCACGCTCAGCGAGACGCAGAGTCGTGTTTCGGCCGCGTCGGCAACGACCAGTCGCGAGTTCATCGCCAATCCGGTTCGGCGTTTCGCGGAAGCGAGAAAGGACATGGTCACGATGGAGACCCCGGTCAGCACGATGCCGACCAACGACTTCTCCGGCTTGGCCCCGGTGACGATCTCCCGGACGCTCTCGAAGAGAATGAAGGCGCCCAGCGCGAAGAACGTGAGCGCCACGAATCGCAGCGCGCGGTACTCCTTGCGTTCGTCGACGGCGCCGGTCCGGATCGCGGCGCGAAGCCGGATCGCGATCAGCAGCGCGGCGACGATCTCGACGCCCGAGTCGACACCGAAGCCGACCAGCGCCACTGATGCCGCGGCCAGACCGGCGCCGATCGCGATAATGCCTTCCACCACGTTGTAGGCGATCGTGACGTACTGCAGCACCAAGGCCCGTCGCGCGGCATCGCCGCGTACATCCGGCATCGCCTTGGGTTGTTCCACGGTTGCTCCTCAACGCACGATCTCGGGTGTCGGCCTGCGACTGGCGTGATCACCGGCGGGCGTGATCATAGCGATGGTCGACAGCGGGACGCTTCTGCTGTGCCAGTCGAGTGACGCCCGGCGATCGCCGCGCGGCCGCGAGGAGACCAGCGTTTGAGCGCGAACCGTGCCGATCGCCAACACCGATGTCCACTGTGGTCGCCGAGGCCTTCGAAGAGCCGGGTTGCCAGCCCGCTGGATAGGGTGGCGCAATCGGATTTCGGCGGGCGCTGTGAGCTGACTGACCCCATTGTGTTGACGCTACCGTGAATGTGACGTGACCATGCCAGCCGAAAGGAACCCCGGCCATGCGTAAGCGTGCTTGTGGCGCAGCCCTTGGTGCTTTGCTCGCAGCGGTGACGCTGCTCGCGCCGATGGCCGGCGGCGCGTCCGCCGCGACCGGCGCCGCGAAGAAGATCGACTTTTCCGGCACCGTCGACCTGGGTGGCTGCTCTGGCTCACTCGTCAAGCTCGCGGGTGCCCCCACCGCCGGGCCAGCGCTGATGCTCACCAACGGCCACTGCTACGAGGGCGGCTTCCCCCAGCCCGGCGAGGTGCTGGTCGACAAGCCATCCACCCTCGACTTCAGTCTGCTGGCGCCGGACGGCCAGAAGAAGGCCACGCTGCACGCCACCAAGGTCTCGTACGCCACGATGACCGACACTGACATCACTTTGTACGAACTCTCCGTCAGCTACGACCGGATCAAGTACAGGTACGGCATCAGCCCGCTGGAGATCTCGCCGACCCCTCCGGCGGCGGGTACCGCCGTCAAGGTGGTCGCCGGGGCCTTGAAGACGATCTACAGCTGCGACATCGACGCGATCGTCCACCGTCTCAAGGAGGGCGAGTGGATCACCAAGGACTCGATTCGCCTCACCTCTGCTTGCGACACCGTCGGTGGCACTTCTGGCGCGCCCATCGAGGACGTGGCCACCGGCAAGCTCATCGGTATCAACAACACCGGTAACGACAACGGTGAGCGGTGCACCGAGGGCAACCCGTGCGAGATCGACGAGTCGGGTGCGGTCACCGTCCGCAAGGGCGGCAAGTACGGCCAGCAGACGTACCAGCTCGCCGGCTGCATGACCGGCAGCGCCATCAACCTCGAACTCCCCGGTTGCCTGCTTCCCAAGCCGGCAGGCTGAGGCCGGCGAACCGAGTCGTGAGTGTTGCGGACGGTTCTAACCGTCGGCAACACTCACGAACCCACTCAGTGCAGGTCGACGTGGGCGAGCCACTGCGCGGCGGTCCGGGGGGTGATGCCGAGCAGTTTCTGGGCGGAGAGTTCGGGGTCGATCGAGCGGCCCTCGAGTGTGGCCATGGCTTCGTAGCTTCGCGCGACCTCGGCGGCGGGGAGTTCGCCGAGCAGAGGGGCGAGCGAGGTGCGGAACTCGTCAGGGGTGATGGCTTGGTAGGCCACGTTTCGTCCCAGCCGGGAGCCGAAGGCCTCGGCCAGCTCCGGTCCCGTGATGGCCGGGTACTGCCCGACGGAGACGATGCCGGAGATGTCCGGGCGATCGAACAGGGCGAGCGCGACGTCGGCGATGTCCACATGGGACGCCCAGGAGACGGCGAAGTCCGCGGGGAGTGGGTAACCCAGCACGCCTCGGTCGCGAGCCGGTCCGATGACGTGCGGCATCAGCAGGTTCTCCAAGTACAGTTCAGGCGCGATCACCGCATGCGACACGCCGCTGTCCGCCAGCCCGTCGACGAGGATCGAGACAGCGCTCTGCGGGGTGTCGAGAGCGAAACCGCTGGTGGAGAACACCACGCGGGCCGGCCGGGCGGTGGCGACGGCGGTGACGATGTTGCGCGCGTAGACGCGGCGGTCCTCTTCGGCGGCCGCCGGGAGATGAACGAACACGCCGTCGGCGCCGCGGTAGGCCTCGCTCAGTTCCACTGAGGAGGAATAGCCCGCCGTCACGGCCCGCGCGCCGGGCACTACCGCTTCGGCGGTGCGCGTCACGGCGGTCACGGGCTTGCCCGCGGAGATGAGAGCCGTGACGACAGGGGAGCCTTGGGCGCCGGTGGCGCCGTGGATTATGTAGGTCATATCTCATTAGTGCACGAGGTGCATCGGTTACATCAACTGCACTAATAGGGATACAGTCGGAATGTGACGAATCCCTGCCTTCCGGACTGCGGCGTCGCCCGGTTCCTCACGCTGCTGAACGGCCCGTGGGCCACGCTCATCGTGCGCGAGCTCTTGCCCGGTCCCCGCCGCTTCACCGAACTGCGCGACGCTTTGCCGGGTATCAGCCCGCATACTCTGACCAGCCGCCTGCGCCAGTTCGAGACATACGGCATCGTAACCCGCACCGCCTACCCCGAAATCCCGCCACGCGTCGAGTACCGCCTCACTCCTGTTGGTGAAGGACTACGCGAAGTCCTGGAAGCCATGGGCGCCTGGGCTATGACGATCCAGGAGCCTGTCTCAGCCTGGATCCGCCGAGGATCTTGGTGAGTTGATCGTGTCGTGGACGCGCAGATGCCCTCTGACTTGGGATGATTGTTCTTGCGAAGGAAACAAT
>NZ_JBHWEB010000197.1:0-10910 GCF_042734395.1 Amycolatopsis sp. NPDC059657
TATTGCTCGTTGCGGCGGGGGTGACGTTCGGTGTGGGGGGGGTGTGTGTGGTGGATACCCCCCCCCGCCCCCCCCCCCCCCCCCCCCCCACCCCTGGTCCAGCAGGGCCAGGAGGGCGCCCGGTCCGATGAGCGAGGCGCCCTCGGCCGTCACGCGGGCTTTGAGCTCGCGGTCGGCCGTGACCACGACGACGCGGTCGCCCGGTCGCTGGGTCACCGCTTCGCGGGTGACCGCGACGATCTCCGAGTCGCCGTCCGTCGGCGCGGCGGCGACGCGGACGTCGTCGGTCGGGGTCACGCCGCGGGCCTTGCCTTCGACGACCAGGATGACGCGCGGCCACCACGTCCAGGCGCCGTCCATCGGCAGGCCTGCGTCAGCGGCGGATATCCCCGACACCGCAAGGCGAGCGAGTTTGTCGCGGAGTTTGACGGCCGCGCCGTGACGGTCGCGCCACCAGCCGTCGGGGCGGGAGCCGACGACGTTCGCGCCGTCGACGATCAGCACCAGCTCGCGGCCGACCTGCTCGTGCAGCGCGGGCCAGGCGAGCGCGAAATCCTTGTGCAGGCGGTAATCCGGGACCTTGGACGGCGACACCCACGCCAGCTCCGAGCTCTCCGAGTTGGCGACGCGCTCGTTGACCGGCTTCGTGATCGTGGCGAGAACCGTGGTGTAACGCCAGTTTCCATGGTCCACTGTGGACTGACTGGTCACGGTCAGCGCGTCGGCCGCGATCTCGGCCTCTTCCCATGCCTCGCGGATCGCCGTGCCGCGGGTGCTCTCCCCCGCCTCAACCGCGCCGCCGGGGATCGCCCAGGTACGGCCGTGGTGCACCCACCACGCTCGCCGCTGAAGCAGGACGCCTCGCTCGGGATCGGTCAGCAACAGCCCTGCCGCGCCATACCGCCCCCAGTGCCGGTGGCCGTGACCACAGCGCACGAAACCGTTGGCGTCCATGGCTTCAGCCTGTCACACCGACCTGACGTTCGGCAGTCTCTTCGAAGGCGACCGCCGCCGCGCCCACCAAGGCCGTGTCGGCGCCGAGCTGCGCGGTGCGGATCCTGGCCAGTGGCCGGTGGCCCGCGCCGGTGATGAGACCCGAGTAGTGCTCGCGGGCCTCGTCGAGGAACAGTGGCGCCGATTCGGAGACGCCACCGGCGATCACGATGACCTCGGGGTCGAACACGTCCGCGACCAGCGCGAGCCCTTCGCCGAGCCATTTCGCGAGCTCGGCGAGCGCGCGCTGGGCCACCGGGTCGCCGTCGCGGGCGGCACCCGCGACGCGCCTGCCGGTCACCGAGCCCGGGTCGCCCGCGGTCTCCCTGGCCAGCACGGTCGACCGGCCGGGATGCCTGGCGAGCAGCTCGACGGCGGTCGCGGCCAGCGCGGTCCCGCTGCAGTAGCGCTCCCAGCAGCCGTACTTCCCGCAGGGGCACGCGCGCCCGCCGGGCACCACGGTCAGGTGGCCGAGTTCGGGGGCGACGCCGTGCGCGCCGCGGTAGATCTTGCCGTTCAGCAGCAATCCCGCGCCGATACCCGTGCCCAGCGCCACCAGCACGGCCACGCTGGAGCCGCGCGCCGCGCCGAAGCGGTGCTCGCCGACGGCCGCGGCGTTCGCGTCGTGTTCGAGGGTCACCGGCAGGCCGACGCGCTTGGCGATCCGGTCGCCGACCGGTGCGCCGCGCCAGGCGAGATGCGGCGCGAACATGACCGAACGGCGGTCCGAGGCCACGAACCCGGCGACGGCGAGGCCGACGGCCGCCACCTCGTGCCGGTTGCGCAGGTCCTCGATCACCCCGGCGATCGCGTCCTCGAGCGCGCTCTCGCCACTCGGGGTGGCCACCCGGCAGGTGTCCAGCAACGAACCCTGCTCATCGACGACGCCGGCGCGCACGCTGGTCCCGCCGACATCCACACCTATCGCCAGCACTCAGTTCTCCCGATCCGGCTGCCACTCGTCCCGTCTGCGCACGGCGATGTGCTGTACCCGGACGGACGGTACTGGATCATCATGCGCGGCACCCGGCTTGGCCGCCGGTTGGAAGCCGGGCATGTGCACGCCGCCCTCGGGCTCCCACCGGTCCGCCAGCACGGCCCTGAGCAGCGCGATCAGCTGCGCGGCCTGCTCCATGAGCTTCGCCGCGAACTCGGGCCGCTCGCCCTTGACGACGGCGACGAGCGCGCACAGCGGGCACCAGCCGCAGTCGCTCGCCTCGTGCGGCTTCTGCTCGGCTTCGGGCCCGTGGCCCGCGGAGATGACGCCTTCCAGCCACGGTGCCGCACGTTCGATGACCATTTCGACGAGCAGCCTGATCTCTTCGGCCAGGCTGCTCGCCTGATACGTGTTTTGCTCGGTCACGAGCGCCTCCGGTCGGCGGACAGTGACACCACCAGCCCCGCCGCGTCGGACTCGGCTCCGGTGATGCGACACGGGCGCAGCAGTGCGGGCAATGCGATGAGACGGCGGAAGCCGTCGACGGTGATGGCGAGGTCGTCGTCGACCCGCGCGAGATCGAGTGCGGTGTCCCTGCCCAGCGGCAACGCCACTCGCAGCGTGTATCCACCGTCCACTTCGGACACCTTGAGCAGCGGCGTGATCCCTGATCCGTTACCGGACAGTGGATCCGCGCCATGATAGAGCTCGGCCGCGATCTCCAGCAACGCGGGCAGCCCGACCGGCTCGACCGCGCGGTGCTCGACCGCGCGGATCAGCCCGGAGCCGAGGCCTGCCGCGTCGAGTTCGGCGAGCACCTCGTCCTGCTGGTTACGCCTGGTCCGCATCCAGTTCGCGGCGGAGCCACGCCAGATGCCCGGTGCGGGCATCAGCCGGTTGGCGATCATGCCGTCGACCCGGATCCCGCGCAGCGCAAGGGAACTGAGCGTGCGGCGGGCCTCGGCGACGACCACGCGTTCCGGCGTGAGCACCAGCCGGACGGTGGTGATCGTCGGGTCGGTGAGCAGCGCGCGCAGTGACTCGAGGTGCCTGCCGAGCCTGCGGACGGCGTCGGCCGTGCCGCTCCAGCGTTTGCGGCCGAACAACCGGGTCAGGTAGCCGGAGATCGCCTCGGGCAGCGCGAGCAGCCGCAGCGTCTCGGCGGTCGGGCCACAGTCGACGACGATCGTGTCCCACGGGCCGGTCTCGGCGAGCCGCTGCACCTCGGTGAGCGCGAGCACCTCGTCGACGCCGGGCAGCACGGTGAGCTCTTCGGCGTCGAGCTGGTCGATCCCGGCGCCGGACAGCATCGACTTCAGCTGCCCGCGCAGGTCCTGCCAGACGGTGTCGACCAGGCCGCGCGAGTCGATCTGGGCGGCGTGCAGCAGCGAGTCCACTTCGGACGGCTCCGCGCCGAGCGGGACACCGAACGCGTCGCCGAGCGAGTGCGCGGGGTCCGTCGAGACCACGAGCGTCTTCCTGCCGCGCCCGGCGAGTGCCGCGGCGGTGGCCGCGGCGAGGGTCGTCTTACCGACGCCCCCTTTGCCGGTAAACAGGAGTATCCGCACTAGGCGAGACTCTCCACGCGCTTCTTGAGCTCCTTGAGCGCCGTGTCCATGACCATCTTCTCGGCCTTGCGGCGCAGCAGCCCGATCATCGGGAGCGCGAGCTCGACCGAGAGCGTGTAGGTCACCTTCGTGCCCGCGCCCGACGGCTCGAGCTGGTAACGCCCGTTCTGGGCCTTCTGCATCTGGCCCTTGACCAGATGCCAGCTGACGGCGAGGCCGTCGGCGTCCCAGTCGTACTCCAGCGTGTAGACGTCCTTGATCGGACCGGCGTCGAGGGTCAGCCGCACCTGGTGGGGCTTACCGGCCTCGTCTTCGGCGAGGACCTCGGTCTCTCGCACCGCCTTGGCCCATTTCGGATACTCGGGGAAGTCGGCGATCACCGCCATGACCCGATCGGGCGACGCGGCTACCTCGATGGACTGCGTGGACTGCTCGGCCATGGGGGAAGAGTAACCGTTCCGGCTAGTCACCAGCGCAGCACGTAGGGCAGTTCTGTCTCCTTGAAGTGACCCACGTTACGGCACTCGGTCCTGCCGAGGCGCCTCCGCGCCGACAGGGGCTGGTGCACGTGGCCGAACACCGACCAGCGGGGTTGCTGAATCGTGATCAGCTCGCGCAGCGCGGCCGAGCCGAGCTCGTGCCGCTTGGCGACCACGTCGTAGGTCAGCTCGGGCACCGCGGGCGGGATGTGGGTGCAGAGCAGGTCGATCTCGCCGAGCTCGGCGACGTCCGCGTCGAAGTCCTCGTGCGTGCGCAGGTACGGCCGCCAGCCACCCCCTTTACGCGGCACGATGCCCTTCGGCAGCAGCGCCCCGCCGACGAAACCGCACCTCAGGCCGCCGATGTCGATCACGTCGCCGTCCAGGATGTGGACGCCTTCGCGGGCGAACTCGTGCCAGAGCGCGGGGGTGTCGACGTTGCCGGGGGTGGCGTACGTCGGCACGGGCATCGCGGCGAACAGGACCGCGTACTGGGCGCGGATGGCCTCGTCGACGGCGGCGGCCGGGTCTTCGAGGGTGGCCCAGAGCGAACGGGAGTACGCGATCGTCTCGTCGCGGGTGCCCTCACGGCGCAGCCGCGCGAAGGTGGCCACGTTGTCGGCGCCGAACAGCGCGCCCATGATGCCCTTGTCGTGCTGGTGGTAGTCGACGAAATCGACCAGGTCACCGAGCACGATCAGCGCGTCGGCGCCGTCACCGGCCCGCTTGAGCGCCTCGTTGTTGCCGTGAACGTCCGAAACGACGTGTACCCGCATAGCTCCCCTTATACGGCGTGGCGGGGCGGAACACCCGGCTCACGGCCATCCTCCAGGATCTCCTTCAAGCCCAGCGCGATGCCCTTGGCCGCGCGGGCCCTGCGGTCGAACTCCTGGCGGAGCTTGCGCGGGCTGAGCGCGGGCCCCTCAGGGGAAGCGCGCAGGAAGTAATGCAGAAGCGTGCCGTCGAGCATCGGCTCGAGCCAGATCTCCATCGTGCCGACCAGCGCGCCGCGCACGGTCCACCTGAGTCCCTCGTCGCCGCGGTCGGTGTAGACCTCGAGCACCAGGTCGGGCCAGTATCGGGACCAGGAGCGCGGATCCGCGAAAGCCGCCTTCACCGTGCCGGCCGGTACCGCGAGAAAGGTTTCGTCGACGATGTCGATCGCGCTAGCTTCAGCCACGAAATGGAGAATGTCATGGGCGCGGTCGTGCATCCGCATCAGCATGGCCTTATGGTGACCCGCACGCTAAGTTAACCGGCGGGTAACAGCTCGCGTTTGAACACGGAGGTCCACGTGCGCGAATACAGCGCTCCCGCCACTCGCCCGGTCGCCGGCGATGAGAACCTCGCGGACGTTGTGTGGGCGAACGCCGAGCGTTTCGCCGATCTCGTCAGCTTCCGCCGCCAGGTGAACGGCACCTGGCTGGACGTCACGGCCGCCGAGTTCGCCGCGCAGGTGCTCGCGGTCGCCAAGGGCCTGGTCAAGTCCGGCCTCGAGGTCGGCGACCGGGTCGGCCTGATGTCCAAGACCCGCTACGAGTGGACGCTGATCGACTTCGCGATCTGGGCGGCCGGCGGCGTCACCGTCCCGATCTACGACACCTCGTCGGCCGAGCAGGTGCACTGGATCCTGTCGGACTCCGCCGCCAAGGCCGTGTTCGTCGAGACCGACGACCACCGCGCGACGCTGGAGAGCGTCATCGAGCGGCTGGACGGGCTGGAGAACACCTTCCAGATCGAATCCGCCGAGAAGCCCGCCATCGACGTGCTCAGCGCGATCGGCGTCAGCCTCACCGACGACGAGCTGCACAGCAGGCGCCGCACGGTGAAGTCGAGCGCGCTCGCGACGATTGTCTACACCTCGGGCACCACCGGGCGTCCCAAGGGCGTCGAGCTGACCCACAAGAACCTGCTCTCGGAGATCCGCGGCGCCGTCGAGGCGTTCCCCGACCTGATGGAGCAGGGCAACTCGCTGCTGGTGTTCCTGCCGCTCGCCCACGTGCTGGCGCGGGCGATCGCGGTGACCGCGCTGAGCACCCGCGTGACGCTCGGGCACACCTCGGACGTCAAGAACCTGGTCGCCGACCTCGGCACGTTCCGCCCGACCTTCGTGGTCGCGGTGCCGCGCGTGTTCGAGAAGGTCTACAACAGCGCCAAGCAGAAGGCGCACGGCGACGGCAAGGGCAAGATCTTCGACGCCGCCGAAGCCACCGCGGTCGCGTACAGCGAGGCGGAAGCGGCCGGCAGCATCGGGCTCGGCCTGCGCCTCAAGCACACGCTCTTCGACAAGCTCGTCTACGCGAAGCTGCGCGCGGCACTCGGCGGCCGGTGCATCGCGGCCGTCTCCGGCGGCGCTCCGCTGGGCGCGCGGCTCGCGCACTTCTTCCGCGGCATCGGCGTGCCGGTGTTCGAGGGTTACGGCCTGACGGAAACCTCGGCGGCCGCGCATGTCAACACGCGCACCGCGTTCCGTGTCGGCACCGTCGGCAGGCCCGTCGCCGGGACGTCGTGCCGGATCGCCGACGACGGCGAGATCCTGCTCAAGGGTGACGTGGTCTTCGGCGCGTACTTCAACAACCCGGAGGCGACCGCCGAGTCGCTCAACGACGGCTGGTTCCACACCGGCGACATCGGCGAGCTGTCCGACGACGGCTTCCTGAAGATCACCGGGCGCAAGAAGGAGATCATCGTCACCGCGGGCGGCAAGAACGTCGCGCCGTCCGGGCTCGAGGACACGATGAAGGCCAGCCCGCTGATCAGCCAGGCCATGGTGGTCGGCGACCAGCGTCCGTTCATCGGCGCGCTGGTGACCATCGACGAGGAGTACTTCCCGACCTGGAAGTCCCAGCACGGCAAGGATTCCGGCGCGTCCGTCGCCGACCTGGCCAACGACGAGGATCTGCGCGCCGAGGTGCAGACGGCGGTCGACCAGGCCAACCTCGCGGTGTCGAAGGCGGAGGCGATCAAGAAGTTCACGATCCTCGCCAAGGACTTCACCGAAGCGGGCGGCGAGATCACGCCGAGCCTCAAGCTCAAGCGCAACGTGGTCAACAAGAACTACGCGGTCGACATCGAGGCTTTGTACAAGAAGTAAGGGCTCGTGAGCGTTGCCGGGCGGTTAGAACCGCCCGCAACGCTCACGACCCCAAAACTCAGGCCGGCGCCGTGACGGGGGCGTCCCACTCGATGTGGTGGTCGTAGAGCCAGTTCCGCTCGGTTCCCGCGTCGCGCTGGCCCGCGCTGACGGCGACCAGGCGCTCGACGCGCTCGCGGCGCAGGCCTTCGTAGGTCTTGAACGCCTCGGGCGCGTCGGGCAGGTCTCGCAGGCATTGGGCGAGCACGACGCTGTCCTCCAGCGCCATCGAGGCGCCCTGGCCCGCCGCGGGCGACGCGGCGTGCGCGGCGTCGCCGACGAGGACCATCTCGGGAGTCGACCAGATCGGCAGCGTCGGGACGTCGTAGGCGAGGCCACCGTGGACCTCGTCGCCGGTCGCGGCGATGATGCCCGCCGACGGTGGTTCGTCGTCCGCGAAGGCCTCGGCCGCGAGCGAACGCCACTCGGCCGGTGTGACGGCCGCCAGCTCTGCGCGGTCGCGTTCCGGGCCGGGGATGCGGGAGAACCAGTACGTCTGGCCGTCGGGGGCGGTCGTGTAACCGAAGAACGCGTGTTTGCCTTGGATCATGCGGTAAATCGCGGGCGCGGCAGGGATGTCCTTGCTGCGCGTGTAGCCGTAGACGATGTTGAGGCCGGTGTAGCGCGGGCTCGGCGCGTCGGGGTCGATGAGCTTGCGCACCACCGAATGCAGGCCGTCCGCGCCGATCAGGATGTCGCCGTGCGCGGTCGAACCGTCCTCGAAGCGGGCTTCGACACCCTGCGACGTCGTCTCCGCCGAGACCAGGCGTTTTCCGTGTTCGAAGGCGATGCCACGCCGGGCCGCCTCACCGTGCAGCACGTGGTAGAGCCCGGCACGGGTGAGCGTGCGCGGGCTGGTGACGCCGACGCGGGAGAAGACCCGCTCCCCCACCTGCTCGCCGGTGACGCTGAAGACCTCGACGCCGTGCGCCGGGAACGAATTCGCGATCACCGGGTCCAACGCGTCGATGGCGCTCAGCGCGTCCATCCCGTTGTCCATGATCGTCAAGAAGGCGCCGGCGTCGGCCGCCCCCTCGGGATACGCCTCGTGGATGACCGCCTCGATCCCGGCCTTGTGCAAGGCCATCGCCGTCACGGCACCCGAAATCCCACCACCGATGATCACAGCCCTGCGCGTCACCGCTCCGACCTTACCGAAAACGGTGACGCGCAGGGGTTGATCAAGCGCGCTCCGCTGCCGCCAACCGGACGCAGACGGTCAGGCCCTTGACGGCCTGTTCGATCTCCGCGAGCTCCGGGAAGGTCGGCGCGATGCGGATGGTCTTGTCCTCGGGGTCGTCACCGTACGGGTGCGTCGCGCCGGCGGGCGTGAGCGCGATGCCGGCGGCCTTCGCGAGGCGGACGACCTCCTTCGCGGTGCCGGGCACGACGGTCAGCGAGATGAAGTACCCGCCGGTCGGCTTGGTCCAGGTCGCGAGGCCGGTGTCGCCGAGCTCCTCGGTGAGGATGCGGTCGACCGCGTCGAACTTCGGCGCGATGAGTTCGCGGTGCTTGCGCATGTGCGCGCGGACGCCGTCCTCGTCCTTGAGGAACAGCATGTGGCGCAGCTGGTTGATCTTGTCGGGGCCGATCGTGCGCTTGCCGATCTTGCCGATCCACCAAGCGATATTGGCCTTCGAGGCACCGAAGAACGCGACACCGGCACCGGCGAGCGTCACCTTCGACGTCGACCCGAAGACGAACGCGCGGTCCGCGTTGCCGTTCTCCTCGCACAGTGCGAGCAGGTCGGCGAGCGGCGCCTCGACGTCGGTGAGGTGGTGGATCGCGTACGCGTTGTCCCAGAAGATGCGGAAGTCGGCGGCGGCCGTGGTCATCGCCGCGAGCCTGCGCACGGTCTCGTCGCTGTAGGTCGTGCCGTCAGGGTTGCTGTACTTCGGCACGCACCAGATGCCCTTGATGCCGGCGTCCTCGGCGACGAGCCGCTCGACGACGTCCATGTCCGGGCCGGACTCGGTCATCGGCACCTGGATGAGCTCGATCCCGAAGCGCTCCGAAAGCGCGAAGTGGCGGTCATAGCCCGGAACCGGGCAGAGGAACGCGACGCGCTCCTCGTCGGCCCACCGGCGCTCGGCGCCCGGCAGCGGGCTGAGCATCGCCTGGACGACCGAGTCGTGCATGAGCTCGAGGCTCGAGTTGCCCGCGGCGAGCAGCTGGTCGGCAGGCACCTGCAGGAAGCCGCTGAACAGGCGGCGCAGCTCCGCGAGACCGTTGAGACCGCCGTAGTTGCGGACGTCGGTGCCGTCCTCCGCCTTGAAGACGTCGCCGGGGAGGCCGAGCATGCCGTTGCTCAGGTCCAGCTGGCGGGGAGACGGCTTGCCGCGGGTGATGTCGAGGGAGAGGCCGCGCTCGACGAGCGCCGCATAGTCGCTACGGGCCGTCTCGGCGTCGACAGAGAGGGTTGTCATAACGTAACGCTAACCCCGAGGTCCGCACGGCTTTCCGAGTGGTCCGCTTCACAGCTCTGGCGAACCACGGACGAGTGACGCGGGCGGCGCTATTCGATCACCTCGGGTGATTGATTGCCATGGCCGGTCGATTCCGGGAATGAAATGATTCCACACGCGAAATCACGATAAATGTTACGGTACGGGAAATCCGCGCAACAAATCCTCCGGCGAAGCGACTGTCCTGCGGTAGGGGTGTTCCGCTCTCCGTGAGCCCGAGGTGAAATGCGCATGTCCGCGTACTGCAATGATTGTCACCGTCCGCTGGCCGAAGGCGCCGTGTGCTCGTGCGCCTATACCCGGTCCTGGTATTCCGGGGCCGCCGACCGGATCGAAACCGGCCGGAACACCCGGATGGTGACGCTGGTGGCCATCGGGGCTGCCGTGGTGATCGCGGTGGCCGTGCTGGTGGTGGTCACCATGAAGAACTCGCCGGCGCCGGTCGTCGTCACCGGGCAGGACCGGGTCGTGGCGAACATGCAGGCCTCCACGCAAACCGAGTACGTGCCTTACGTTCCGCCGCCCGCCACGGTGACCACGGTGCAGCGCCCGCCCACAACGGTGATCAGCGATTCGCTGCGCACCTTGCGTTCTTATGCGGCGGGCGATTTGGGCACGCTGCGCGCGACCGCGAACGGGCGCTGGGTGGCGCAGCTGAGTTCGAAACAGCCGGGAACGGTGGCGCACGGCATGCGCTACGACACCGACATGATCCTGTCGGAACACCTCACCCTGCGCTCGCGGTATCCGGGTTCCCTGCTCGTGTGGACCGGGGATTGGCCCAGCTACAAGAATCCCGACTATTGGGCGACGGTCGGCGGCACCGTCTACGCGACACCCGAAGCGGCGAACGCCTGGTGCGATCAGCAAGGCTTCCCCAAAGACGATTGCTACGCGAAACGCCTGCGCACCACCGGCGGCCCCGACGGCAACACAAAACTCAGGTAGGTCGTGGTCCTCTCTCACCAAGTTCGGTTTGGTGAGGGGAGCCTTCACCCGGCTATACGTGGTGAACTAGGCCCTCATGCGACCGGACTTGGTGAAGGAGTCCCTCACCAAGTCCGGCGAAGCGCCCTCAAGTCTCGGGTGGGTGTGAAGTGAGGGGGCCGTTGGGTGCTTTGTACGCACTCGGGGCCACCCTCGCTTCGCGATGGAACTCCTCGCCCGCAGGAGCGCAGTGGGCCCCGGTCCGAGCCAAGCGCGAGGGTCGTGAGTGGTATGGCCGGTTAGAACCGGCCATGTAACTAGTCAGGTGGTTGCTGGGTTGGTTGGTAGCCAGGGGTTGCCGGTGATGGCGTTGTGGAGTGCGGTCAGGATGTGGATGCCGTTTTTGCG